>DASTUJ010000039.1 GCA_035759705.1 Actinomycetota bacterium
CGCCCTCAAGCTGCTGTTCGAACGCTTCCTCTCCCCGGAGCGGGACGGCCCGCCGGACATCGACCTGGACATCGAGTCCGACCGCCGCGAGGAGGCCATCCAGTACGTCTACGAGAAACACGGCCGCCAGCACGCGGCGCAGGTGGCGAACGTGATCACCTACCGATCCAAGTCGGCGGTACGGGACATGGCCAAGGCGCTCGGGCACTCCCCCGGCCAGCAGGACGCCTGGTCCAAGCAGATCGACGGCTGGGGACCGCTGTCCACCAACACCGACACCGACGTCCCCGCCCCGGTCATGGAGCTGGCCTCCCGGCTGCAGAACTACCCCCGGCACCTGGGCATCCACTCCGGCGGCATGGTGATGTGCGACCGCCCGGTGATCGAGGTCTGCCCGGTGGAGTGGGCCCGCATGGAGAACCGCTCGGTGCTGCAGTGGGACAAGGAGGACTGCGCCGCCGCCGGGCTGGTCAAGTTCGACCTTCTGGGGCTGGGGATGCTTTCGGCAATCCACTACTGCGTCGACCTGATTCGGGACTACCACGGCGTGGATATCGACCTGGCGACCCTCCCCCAGGACGACGCGGTTTACGAGATGCTCTGCCGGGCCGACACCGTCGGCGTCTTTCAGGTGGAGTCCCGGGCGCAGATGGCGACGCTGCCCCGCCTGAAACCCCGCTGCTTCTACGACATCGTGGTGGAGGTCGCCCTCATCCGCCCCGGCCCGATCCAGGGCGGCTCCGTCCACCCCTATATAAGGAGGCGCAACGGCAAGGAGCCGGTGACCTACCTGCACCCGCTGCTCGAGAAATCGCTGAAGAAGACCCTCGGCGTCCCGCTGTTCCAGGAGCAGCTGATGCAGATGGCCATCGACGTCGCCGGGTTCACCGCCGCCGAGGCCGACAAGCTGCGCCAGGCGATGGGCTCCAAGCGGTCGGTCGAGCGGATGGAGGCCCTGAAGGCCCGGCTCTATGACGGGATGGCGGTCCGGGGCATCACCGGGCCGATCGCCGACCAGATCTGGGAGAAGCTCGTCGCCTTCTCCAGCTTCGGGTTCCCCGAGAGCCACTCGGTGAGCTTCGCCTACCTGGTCTACGCCTCGTCGTACCTCAAGCACTACTACCCGGCGGCGTTCCTGGCGGCGCTGCTGAACGCCCAGCCGATGGGCTTTTGGGCGCCCCGGACGCTGGTGATGGACGCCCGGCGGCACGGGGTGAAGGTGCTGGGTGTGGACATCAACGCCTCCTCCGACAAGGCGACCCTGGAGACCTTCGAGGGGGACGTCGCGGTCCGGGTGGGCATCGGCTACGTGCGGACGATCGGCGAGGACCTGGCGGAGACCATCGCCCTCGGGCGGCCGTACTCCGACATGGAGGACCTGTCCCGCCGGTGCGACCTCAAGGTCCCGCAGATGGAGGCGCTGGCCACCGCCGGGGCGTTCGACTGCTTCGGCCTCACTCGCCGGGAGGCGCTCTGGGCTGCTGGGGTGGTGGCCCGGAGCAAGGAGAACCAGCTTGCGAACGTCGTGACCGGGGCCGACCCGCCGCAGCTTCCCGACATGACCGCCATCGAGCAGGCGTCGGCCGACTTCTGGTCGACCAGCCTGTCGCCCGACAGCTCACCGGTGGAGTTCGTACGGCCGGCGCTGAAGAAGAAGGGGGTGCTGTCGGCGCTGGACCTGGAGACGGCTACGCCGAACCGGACGGTGAAGGTCGGCGGCGTGGTGACCCACCGGCAGAAGCCGGCGACCGCCGGGGGGACCATCTTCGTCAGCCTGGAGGACGAGACCGGCCTGATCAACGTGATCTGCCAGAAGCAGGTGTGGGCCCGGTACAAGAAAGTGGCGACGACCTCGAAGGCGCTGCTGATCACCGGCCGCCTGGAGCGCTACGACGGGGTGGTGAACCTGCTGGCGTCGAAAATCGAGCCGCTGAGCCTGACGATGGCTTCGGAGCTGAAGGCCCGGGACTTCCGCTAGAAGGTCCACTCCTTCAGCAGCTTGGTCACCCCGGGCAGGTCCATCGGCTCGTCCCCGTAGGTGCCCGCTGCGCCGGACTGGTTGCGATCCGTCGTCTGCGGCTGCCGCACCCGGACCGTCACGTACAGGTCGCCGACGTCGCCCCCGTTCTCGCCGAAACCGCCCTTGCCCTTGAAGAACACCCGCTCGCCGTCGGCGACCCTCCGGATGAACAACACGGCGGTGCGGGTCGGCCTGCCCCGGTCGTGCAACTGCATCTGGACCAGCCGGCCCCTCCGGGCGTCCTTCGCCGACACCACCAGCTCCTGCTCCAGGTCGTTGCCCCGCCTCGGGGGGCCGGTTACCGGCTGCACCATCGGAGCCGTATTTCGGTACCGGGCGAAGCCCGACTCCCTTCTGCCCCCGCCGGAGAACGACCCGGCGCGGACCCGGTCGTAGGTCGACCGCTGCGTCTGGTCGGAAAGCACCGAGTAGGCCTCGAGGATCTGCTTGAACCGCTCCTCGGACCCGGAGTCTCCCGCGTTGACGTCCGGGTGGTGCTTGCGGGCCATCGTTCGATAGGCGCTCTTCAGCCCGGCGGGGTCCACGGTTACCTCCACGCCCAAAGCACCGTAGAAATCCTTTTCGATCCAGCTGGTTTGGCTCATTCGTTAACCCCCGGTCTCGACTTCCTTTCGGGGTGTGACTCCACAAGTGGTCCGCGTAGAACACGTTTTGTTCGACCTGCGCGGTTGCGGGCGGCGCCGTCCGTGAGGAGACGGAGGAGACTACTTCGCCGAGGGGACTGCCTTCGAGGAGCTGCCGTAGCCGATTTCGATCCTGGTCCGGACCGGCTGGGACACCACAGAAGTACGGGTCATACCCGCATCGTTCGCATTGGAGTGGTGTCGAATTACCATGCCCTATGTATCGGCAGATTCAACCGGGTTTTCAAGGCTGTCTTGCGAAAGTTCGAACATGTAGTGTTCGAACCAGTCGACAGAAAGGACCCCGGTGCCGGACCGGCTGAAGGCGTCGTTCACTCCCGGTCTCATCATCTCCTGCCTGTTGCTGTCCGCCCTCCTTCCCCTAGCCGCCCGGGCCCAGACTCCCCCCAGCCCGACCCTGGTTCTTGCTCCCGCATCAGGCGTACCCGGCGCCTCCATCCGCGCTACCGGCGCCAATTGGCCGGCCGCCGGTGAGGTGATCATTTATCTGGACACCGCCATCACCGGACCGGAGCTGCGGCGGGTGACCCCAGTGTCCGGAAGCTTCGACACCACGTTCCCGGTTCCGCCGGCTCCCACCGGGGCCCACAGCGTCCGCGCCTGTATCCGGTCCTCCGCCGCCGCCACCTGCGTCGCCGAGGCAACCGCCCGGCTGAGCATCCTCGCCCCGCCGCCCCCGCCCGGTCCGACGGCCCCGCCACCGCCTCCGCCCTCGCCCATCGAGTCGCTCGCGCCCGCTCCCACCACGCCTGCCGGCAGAACTCCCAGACCGGGTGCGACCACACCCGGCCTGCCGCTGGCCAACCCCACGCCCACCGGAGATCTCCCACCGCCGGCTACCGACCTCCCCGTCGGCGCCGCCACCACCCCGCCGGCGCCACCCCCTCTGGCGATACCCGAACAGGACTTCCCCGATCTGTTCCTCCGGGCGATGGAGATCACCCAGGGCATCCAGGACCTCAAGAACCGCATGCCGCTGGTCGACGGCCGGCGCACCTGGGTGCGCGTGTACCCGGCGCACAGTCAGAGCGGGAACTGGGGACCGGTCGACGGGGCGATGCTGCTCGAGAAGGGCGGCGACGACCTGGTCATCTACCCCGAGAACGGCCCGGTGACCGCTGAGAACAAGCTGCAGGACCGCACGAAGGTCGACGCTTCCCTCAACTTCTTGATTCCGGCGGGCTGGAACTCCGGTCAGGTCAAGTTCACGGCGCTGATCTGGGCGTTCGCCCCGTCGACGCTCGAAGACAAAGAGCCCAACCCGGACAACAATCGCAAGTCGCTCACCCGCACCTTCCAGGAGACCGAAGAGCCGGTTGTGAACATGGTGGCGCTCGACGACGGCACCGGCGTCGGGCCGACCCCGACCCTGTCGTCGACCATCGCGGCAGCGCTCTACGCCTACATCGACTTGCTCACGTTCCTGCCCCTGTCCAACCCGCCGTTCATCGTCGCCACCAACCCGCTCGGGCCGGGTCCCGAGGCATCGGTCGCGGGGCAATGGACCCTGCTTACGACCGAGACCAAGGACGAGCCCATCGCCCGCATGAACTGGCTGCACGCCCAAAACGCCCTGCCCGAGGAGGAGAACGTGTTCGGGGTTTTCGACAATGCCGTCCCCTCGGGATCCACCCAGGGCTGGGCGAGGAGCCTGTCGGCCTGGACCAAGTCCAACGAGGGCACTCCGGCCCACGAGTTCGGCCACCAGGGAGGCCTCGGCCACACCGGCTGCAAGGACACCGTGAACAACGTGACCGGAGACCCGCCTGCAGATGGCCTTGCCGACGAGATCCTCGGCGGCGGCCTGGACATCACTCACCCGAATGCGCTGCCGAAGTGCTCCATCGCCCCGACCGACAAGGAGGGCTTCTTCGGCTTGACCAACTACAGCGACTACCCGTTCCAAGTCTTCAGCAACGACCCGACCCACCCGGCAATCGCCTTCCCCTTCATGAGCTACTCCAACCCGGACTGGTCGGACGCCTACCACTACTGCCGGCTGCTGAACGCTTACGGGGTCCCCTGCGGCGGCGATCAGATCGGGATCTACGGCAAGAAGCCTCCGAGCGGACCGGTGGACTGTACGCCGAAGAAGAACGGCCCGTACACGCTGAACCTGTGCCTGGGGTCCGATATCCCGAACAACGACCAGGCGAACGGCGCGGGCGTCAAGAAAGGGGCTCCGAACCTGCCGGCTCTCGCACTGCCGGAGGAGGAGCCGGAAAGCTGGCTGCTGCTCACCGGAAAGATCGGGAGCACCCCGGGGACCGGCTCCATCGGTCAGGCGAAGATCGTAGGGTCGATCGGCGGTTCGATCGAACGTGACTACGAGGAGCACCTCGAGGCCACGCGGACCGGTCTGCGGTCGACCAACGCCATGGTCAGAGTGCTAGACAAAGACGCCAACCTCTTGGCCGCCATCCCGGCACCCCTCGACGAGCCGAGCGCCCACGGGCTGGATGAGAGCAACGACCGGTCCGGCGCCTGGCTGCTCCCCGTGCCGTTTCCGGAAGGCGCCACCTCGGTGGAGCTGGCGATCGACGGAAAGCCGGTTGCCACCCGGACCCTCAGCCAGACGGCCCCGACCGTGCAGATCCAGTCGGCAACCGCGTCGGGGAGGGCGGTCACCGTCGGCTGGACGGGAACCGACGCCGACAACGATCCGCTGACCTACACGGTGTCCTGGTCGAACGACGGCGAGTCATGGCGGGTGGTCCAGCTGGACGTCACCGGCACATCGGCCACCATCGACGATCCGGCGCTGCCCGGCGGCGACGTGAAGATCCGGGTGGAGGCAAACGACGGAGCCCGCACGGGCCGGGCCGACAGCGAGACGCTGGCGGTGCCTCAGGCGGCTCCGAGGGTCTTCATCACCGGAGCCCTGCCGAACCAGGAGTTCGCCCGGTACGCCCCGGTGGAGCTCGTGGCGCAGGCGCACGACCCCGAGGACGGGTTGCTCGATGGAGACGGAATCGTGTGGTCGTCCAGCCTGGACGGCGATCTGGACGGAGCACGCACGCTCAACACGCGGAAACTGTCGGTGGGAGATCACGTCATCACAGCGGTGGCGGAGGACGCTGACGGGGGTACCTCGGAAGCCACGCTGCCCATCAGGGTGGTCGACCGGGGTCGTCCCGAGCCGCGTGCCGAGGGCGCCGAGCCGCTGGCGGAGACGATCTTGAGAGCCGCGGTCCCCGAGGAAGAGGAGTCGGACGGAGCGCCGGTGGGGCTGATTATCGGGATAGTTGTCGTGGCGCTGCTGGGAATCGCGGCGTTCGTCCTGATACGGCGGCGGAAGCCCGGTGAACCCGCCTAGGAGAGCCGGGGGCTAGTGCCTGAACTGGTCCAGGAACCGCTGCTTGTCGATCTGGTCGCCGCCCCTGCGGTTCTTCGCTTCGGCTTCCCTCAGCTTGCGCTGGCGCTCGCGCTCGGCTTCGGCGAGGCGGTCCCAGTTCGCCTGCTCCCGAGGGGTCGGATCTGCCTTCTTGGTGCGGTCGTATAGGCCCAAATCGACGCTCCTTTGTAGTTAGCCGCCTCTTCAAGGCTACCCTGCCGGACCAAACTTTGAACCACTGCTTCACCCATTGTGGGCCATCGACCCCGCGGAGCGCTACCCGGCCCCCGGTGAGCACAACTTCACGCAGCAGTGGCCCTCCTCGGGCTCGAGGACTACCTGGACCGTGTCGTTGCCCAGCCCGCGAACGATTCCCTCGATGAACGATCGGTTCATCCCACACACCACCTCGGGCGACTGTTCGGCCAGGCGGTGGAACGGGCAGTTGCGCAGGGCGACGATCTTGGACGTCTCCCGGAAGGGCTCGAAGCCCTGTTCGCTGAGAATCTCCTCGGCTGCGGCGAGAGTGCGCTCGGGCCCCGGATGCCGCAGGCCCCTGCCGGTTCCGGTACGGGAGCCGAGCTCAGACCCACGGGCCAGAGCGGCGTCGTTGGTGCTCTCGCGGGCCGAGGTTCCCTCGGTCTGGTTCGCCACCCCGTCCAGCAGCAGGCGGCCGGCCAGCTCGTACTGGCGTTGGGGAACGGAGATCTCGATGGTCAAGGGGGACGGCTCGTAGACCTTCGCCGGACGTCCTGCGCCCGGCCCGCCCTTGCCCGCCGGACGGGCGTAGTGGTGGGTGAGCAGTCCCTTTTCGACCAGCTTGTCCAGGTGAAACGCCGCCAGCTTGCGCGAGATCCCTACCTCACCGGCCACACGTTCCCGGCTGACCGGCAGGCCCTGGGCCCGGACGAAAAGGAAAATTCTGCGGCGCAGGTCGTCGTCCAATACAGCCAGTAGATTGGCGTTGGACTCCAGCGCGCGATTCATACCTATAATCTATCACCAACGACTCGGGATTTAAACCCTGTAAGGTGGGGTATATCAAATCTAGTACCCAAATTGTTTGGTTAAATGACTTGCGTTTCCCCCACTTGATCGGTAGTCTCTAAGTACCATCATCCTGGGCAATAGAAAAGGACACGACCAATGGACCACCAGAATGGAAGCACGGAGCGTTGCTCGATTCAGCCGTCGGACAACGGACCTCTTCTGGTGCGGGGACCGGTGACCCTGATCGACGCCGAAGGCAACCGCATTGAGGTCAAGGGCAAGAACATCGCACTGTGCCGCTGCGGGGCCTCCGAGGACAAGCCGTTTTGCGACGGTTCCCACAAGCGCATCGGATTCCAGTCCGTAGTCAGGGCGAAGGTGCCCGCAGTTGTTGCCGGAGGAGGCGACATTGGTAGCGCTGGTTGAAACCGAGGTTCCCATCCGCTGTCGTTGGTGCGACCGCCCGAACCACGTGTTTCTGCAGATCTCGCGGCACCACATGCGGCAGCAGGAGGGCGAGGCTTTCGTGAGCCTCGTGTTGTGCCCCGAGTGCGACTCGCACGTACTTCCGCTGGTGCGCCGGGGGGTCATCTGCTTTGGAAGGTTGGAGGAACGCGGCGAGGACCTCATCTGGGTCGCCGGACGACGGAAGGAGAAGTCAGCTTGATCAGCAGCGCGGTTGTAGAGGCCGGACACCGTTACCTGGGCCCCCTGGGGCCCGGAGTCGACCTGTCCGCCGCCGAGCGGGCGGTAGCGGACCTGCTGGTCGCCCTGGGACAGGACACCGGCGACCCCGGCCTGGCCGACACCCCCCGCCGGGTGGCCGCCTCGTTCGCCGAGATGCTCGAGCCAAAGCCCTTCCGAATGACCACCTTCCCGAACGAGGGCTACGACGAGATGGTCGTCGCCCGGGACATCACCTTCAACTCGCTCTGTATGCACCACATGCTGCCGTTCAAGGGTGTCGCCCACGTCGCCTACCTACCGGACGACCGGATCGTCGGGCTGTCCAAGCTGGCCCGGGTGGTCGAGATGTTTGCCCGGCGGCTCCAGGTCCAGGAGGCGCTCACGACCCAGATTGCCAACTGCCTGCAGGAGCAGCTGGCTCCGAAGGGAGTCGGTGTGGTCCTGGAGGCCGAGCACATGTGCATGACCCTGCGGGGCGTCCAGAAACCTGGGACGATGACCGTGACCTCGGCCCTGCTGGGCAAGATGCGGGAGGACCCTCGGACCCGGCAGGAGTTCTTGTCACTGATCCACGGGAGCTACGCCGCGGCACGGTAGTTTGGTTGCAGCATCGCCAGGGCATACCTCGCTGGACCAGGAGGCTTCGATGGCAACCGCAACCGTGGTGCAGGTGGAGGACAAAGAGCTCAAGCTCTCCAACCTCGACAAGGTGCTCTACCCGCAGGCCGGGTTCACCAAGGGCGATGTCATCGACTACTACACCAAGGTCGCCCCGGTCCTGCTCCCCCACCTGAAGAACCGGCCGCTGACGCTCAAGCGTTACCCGAACGGCGTCGAGGGCGAGTTCTTCTACGAGAAGCAGTGCCCCAAGTTCCGGCCGAAGTGGATGAAAACCATCCCCATCCACAGCGAACGGCAGAAGAAGACCATCGACTTCTGCAGCATCGACGACCTTCCGAGCCTCGTGTGGATCGCCAACCTGGCCGACCTCGAGCTGCACACCTCGCTTTCGTCGGGTAAGAACCTGGACCGGCCGAACGCAGTCGCCTTCGACCTGGACCCCGGCCCGTCGACCAGCATCGTCGAGTGCTGCACGGTGGCCCTGGCCCTCCGCACGATGTTCGCCGACCTGGGACTGGAGGCGTACCCCAAGACCTCCGGCTCTAAGGGCATGCAGATCTACCTGCCCCTGAACTCGAAGGACACGTACGAGGAGTCCAAGTCGTTCGCCCACGCAGTCGCCGGGGTCATGGAGCAGCAGCTGCCCAATCTGGTGGTCTCCGACATGAAAAAGGAGCTGCGGAAGGGCAAGGTGCTCATCGATTGGAGCCAGAACGACTACTTCAAGACCACGGTGTGCGTCTACTCGCTTCGGGCCAAGGAGACCCCGACCGTCTCCACGCCGCTCACCTGGGACGAGGTGGTTGAGACAGAGAAGTCGAAAGACCCGGACGACCTCAAGTTCTCCTACGCCGACGCGCTGGAGCGGGTCGACAAGCACGGCGACCTGTTCGCCCCGGTCCTCACCCAGAAGCAGACCCTGCCCGAGCTTCAATAGACTGCAGCCATGAACATCACCACCAGCCACGTCGTCGAGGCGACCTACGTCGAGGGCGCTGCGGACAAGCGGGCGCCGTTCCGCGAGGAGCACCTGGAGCGGGTCGGCAAGCTGATCGACGCCGGCGCGGTGCTGGTCGCCGGAGCGCTTGCGGACATGAGCGCCTCGCTGATCGTTTTCGACATCGAAGGCGAGGACGCGGTCCGGGCGGTCGTCGAGTCCGACGTCTACTGGATCAACGGGATATGGACCGATTACACGGTCCGGAAGCTCAACCGGGTCACCCCCTAAACCGTCCAGGCAGGATCGCCCTTTTGACCAACCGGCACCGAGGCAGTGTAGAGTTCCGCCCTATGCCGAGACGATTGCTTGCCCTCTTGTTGCTCTTCGCCCTTTTTGCGACCGCGTGCAGCAACGACGACCCCGAACCCGAAGCCACCGAGGCCGCCGAAGAGTCCCCTGAGGCGCCCCCTCCCCCGCCCGAACCGGTTCGCTGCCCGCTCAGCGGCATCGAGCTTCCCGCCGGCGTGGACGTCAACCGACCGGCTATGGCAGTGAAGATCGACAACCACCCGCGGGCCCGGCCCCAGACCGGCCTCGAAACTGCCGACATCGTTTACGAGGAGCTCGTCGAAGGCGGCCTGACCCGCTTCATGGGCATCTACCACTGCGGCGACGCCGCCGACCTGGGCCCGGTGCGCAGCGCCCGGGCCGTCGACCCGGACATCATGACCCAGTACGCTCCCGTCCTCTTTGCCTACTCCGGGGCCTCGCCGAACAACCTGGCCAAGGTCGCCCGTACCGCCGGCGTGATCAACCTGGCGCACGGCTCCAACGGCCCGGCCTACGCCCGCAAGGGCGGCCGCCCGGCGCCCCACAACCTGTACACGTCGACCGACAAGATCCGTGCTCGTCCGGCCGCCCAGGGCGTGGCGGGCCCGCCGAAGACCGGCCTGATCTTCAACCCCAAGCTGGTTCCGACCCCGGTGGCGCCTCCCCCGCCGGCCCCGACCGAGGCGGCCTCCCCCGGCTCATCGGCGGCCCCGCCGGCGCCGGCAGCCCCTGCACCGCCTCCGGGCAACAAGGTCTCCTTTGCCTACTCGGGCGCAGTCGGCGTCACCTACACCTACGACCCGGCAACGAACAAGTACCTTCGGTCGCAGGGCGGCTCTCCGCACAACGCCGCCAGCGGCGCACGCTTCGGCGGGACCAACATCGTCGTCATGAAGGTGCCGGTCAACCGGGGCGGCAGCTCCCCCGAGATCGCGGTTGCAGGCTCCGGTGAGGCGATCGTCCTGCGCAACGGGCAGTCGGTCCACGGCAGGTGGAACCGGCCTACCCTGGGCGACCAGACGACGCTGGTGGACGACGCCGGCCAGCCGATTGAGCTGGCCGCCGGAAACACCTGGATCAACCTGCTCCCGAACGATCAGGGATTTACGGTCGAGTAGTAGCCGGCACCCTCAACTGCTTGGGCAGGTATACGGCGCCCGGGCCTCCGGAGGCCGCCGCATCGTGCGGGTTGGAGATCTTGCAGCGGTCCAGCGACAGGCAGCCGCAGCCGATACAGGAGTCGAGCCCGTCCCTCAGTGCCTCGAGGGCCCGGATCTCGCCGTTGAGCTTCTCCCTCCAGAGCAGTGAGATCCGCTTCCAGTCGGCTGCATTGGGCGTCCGGTTCTGGGGCAGCTGGCCCAGGGCTCCCCGTACCTCCTCAAGGCTCACGCCCAGGTGCCGGGCTGCGCTGATGAACGCCAGGCGGCGCAGGACGCTGCGGTGGAACCGCCGCTGCCCCCCGCTGTTCCGCTCGGCGGAGACCAGCCCCTCACCCTCGTAGTAGCGGATTGCCGAGGCGGCGAAGCCGCTCCGGCCCGCGACCTGCCCCACCGACAGCCATTCCTCGTCCACCGGCTTACCTCCTGCTTGACTTAAAGTTGACTTCAACTTCTATTCTGCACCAAAAGCGGAACCAGGAGGAGAAAGATGCCTTTAGCACTCATTACCGGCGCATCCCGCGGCTTCGGGTTTGCGCTGGCCAAGGCTCTCGCCGGGCGGGGCTGGCAGCTGATCGTCGATGCAAGGGACGGCCGAGCACTGGAGGCGGCCGCCGAGATGATCGGGCCGGGAGTCACGGCTGTCGCAGGCGACGTGGCCGGCCCGGCGCACCGAAGGGAGCTGGCCAGCGCGGTGGCGAGGGCCGGCGGGCTCGACCTGCTCGTCAACAACGCCAGCACCCTCGGCACCAGTCCCCTGCCGGAGCTCGCCCGCTACCCGCTGGGCGCGCTGGAGCAGGTCTTCCAGACGAACGTCCTGGCGCCTCTGGCGCTGATCCAGGAACTGCTCCCCCACCTGTCACCGGGTGCGGCGATCGTGAACATCACCTCGGACGCGGCGGTCGAAGCCTACGGAGGCTGGGGCGGGTACGGGGCGTCAAAGGCTGCCCTCGACCAGATCTCGGCCGTGCTCGCAGCGGAGCAGCCCGGCTTCAGGGTCTACGCATTCGACCCGGGCGACATGCGGACCGCTATGCACCAGGAGGCCTTCCCCGGCGAGGACATCTCCGACCGGCCGGAGCCCGAGACGGTCGTGCCCGCCCTGCTCCGGCTCCTGGCCGACTCCCCGCCCAGCGGCCGCTACCGGTCGGCCGACCTGCTGGTCGGCGCCGGAATGGAGGCGGGGTGAGCGCTGCCGCTCCGGCTTACCCCGAGGGGCGGGCGGCGCCCGGACCTCCGGAGTCCCGAGGGCTCGACCGGGACGGCGTGCGACTGCTGGTGGCGAGCCGAAAGGGGATCACCCATGCGAGCTTCCGGGATCTCGGCTCGTTTCTCCGGCCGGGCGACCTGCTGGTCGTGAACAACTCGGCAACACTTCCGGCTGCCGTCGACGGTACCCGGGAGTACGGCCGGGCCACGATCGTCCACTTCTCGGCGGAGATGGACGACGGCAGCTGGGTAGTGGAGCTTCGCAAGCCCGACAACAGCGGACCGTTCCTCGACGGCGGCACCGGCGAGGTGGTGGAACTGCCCGGGGGCGGCCGGATCGCAATCCTCTCGGCCTACCGGGGGGTGGAGGGCCGGAGCCGCCTGCTGCTGGCCCGGCCGCAGCTGGGGCGGCCGGTGGCCGGGTACCTGAAGCGCTTCGGCCGTCCGATCGCCTACGGCTACCTGGAGGAGCGGCCGCCGCTGTCCGACTACCAGACCATCTTCGCCACCGAGCCCGGCGGCGCCGAGATGCCCAGCGCCGGGCGGCCGTTCTCCGGGCGCGTGCTGGCCGGCCTGGTCTCCCGGGGGGTTTCGCTGGCTCCGATCACCCTGCACACCGGAGTCTCCTCTCCTGAGGTCTCAGAGCCGCCCGCGCCGGAGCGGTTCCGGGTTCCCGCGGCGACCGCGGCGCTGGCGAACCACACGCACCGGGAGGGGGGCCGGGTGGTGGCGGTCGGCACGACGGTCACGCGAGCCCTCGAGTCGGCAGCGGACGAGCAGGGGTTCGTTAACGCCGCCGAAGGTTGGACCGACCTGGTTCTGGACGCATCACGGCCGGTGCGGACGGTCGACGGGCTGATCACCGGCTGGCACGCCGCGTCGGCGACGCATCTGTTGCTGCTGGAGGCGGTAGCGGGGAGCGGCCTGGTCACCCGGGCGTACGACGCCGCAGCCGCCGCAGGCTACCTGTGGCACGAGTTCGGCGACAGCTGCCTTCTGCTGCCCTAGAGCCTTAGGTCAGATAAAGGAAGCGCTCCAGGATCTGAACCTGGTTGTGAAGGGCGGCGGCCTCGTCGAGCTTGCCGGCAGTGGTGAGATAGTCGGCGGAGTTGCGCCGCTCGTCGACCTCGTCCATCACCACCAGGCGTACCTCCGCCGGGGTTAATTCCCGGCGGGGGACGTCTGCGTACCCCTTGACCGGGTCGTCGATCGAGCTGGTCTTCGGGGCCGGGACGGCCTCCTTGTTGGCAATGGCGGAAAGGACCGACCTGATGGCCAGGATCGCCGGCCTGTCCTGGTTCTTCATCGCGGTGATCAGCTCGGCCTGGAGCACGTGTCGAAGGTTCACCCGGCGAGAGCCGCCTTGACCACCTGCGAGATGCGGGAGCCTTCGGCCGCGGCCCCCACCCGTTCGCGGACCGCCTTGATGACTGCGCCCATCGCACGAGGGCCCTCGATCCCCGCGTTGCGGGCGTTGGCGACCTCCTCGGCCACAATTGCCGCCAGCGCCTCGTCGCCGATCTCCTCGGGCATGTAAGTCGACAGGATCTCGGCCTCCGACCGCTCCTGGGCGGCCAGCTCGTCCCGGCCGGCTTTGTCGTAGATCTCGGCGGCCTCCTTGCGTTTGCCCAGCTCGGAGCGGATGACGCCGATCACCTGGTCGTCGTTGAGGGTCGATTGCTGCTTGCCGGACACCTCGGCCTTGCTGATGGCGGTGATCACGCTGCGCAGCGTCGCCTTGGCCGTCTCGTCCCTGGCCCGCATGGCCGCGGTGAGATCCTCCCGGATCCGTTCCTTGAGCGACGTCACAGGCCGGTCAGGCTCTCCGGCCGGTGATGGATGCGGCGAAGATCTCGTCGGCCACCGGGTGGGTGAGGTCGATGCGAACCTCCTCGAAGCCGGCTCGCTCCAGCGCTTCGGTGCACTCCCCGACGCTCAGGGCTCCGGCGATGCAGTCGACGTAGCTGCCCCGGGCCGCCCGGTCGCCGGGCGAAAGGGCGTCGGACGCCAGGACGTCGCAGATCCCGATCCGTCCGCCGGGCCTGAGCACGCGGGCGATCTCGGAGAACACCGCCTGCTTGTCCTGCGACAGGTTGATGGAGCAGTTGGAGATCACGACGTCGACCGAGCCGTCGGCCAGGGGGACCTTCTCCATATCGCCCGGCAGGAACTCTACGTTGGTCAGGCCGGCCGAACGCTTCGCCGAGTTGGCGAGGGCGATCATCTCGTTGGTGATATCCAACCCGTAGACCCTGCCCTCGGGGCCGACCAGAGCTGCCGCCAGGAAGGCGTCGATGCCGGAGCCTGAACCCAGGTCGAGGACCGTCTGGCCCTCGGCAATCGCCGTCAGCGCTGTAGGGTTGCCGCATCCGCAGCCGGCCGAGACCGCCAGGCTCGGAAGTGCTTGCGTCTGGGCGGCCGGGTAGAGCGACGAACCGAAGGCGGCTGCCGGCTCGGCGCCGTGGACGTGCCCGGCGTCGGTGGTGCTGCAGCAGGCGCCGTCCTCCCCGCCGCCGCAACATGCGCCGAGGACGGTCAGCTGGGAGAACTCGGCTTGGATCACCTCGCGGGCGGTCCAGGCGTACTTCTGCCGTACCTCGTCGGTCAGCGTCTGGTTCATGGAGCCTCCTGAGAGCGTTGCCCTCAGCCTACTCCTTGCCCGCAGGCTCCATGTCGTCCTTGTCCTCGGTCTCAGGCTCGGGCGTCAGCGCGTCCTTCAGCTCGGCCACCCGCTTGGAGACCGTGTAGTTCTTCGCTGAGAACGGGTTGGCCCTCTGGGCCGTGCCGCCGGTGTGGAAGGACTTCTCGGGAATCGCGTTCACGTAGGCGTCGCCGTAGATCTCCTTCAGCTCGGCCACCCGGTCCTCGAAAGACTGCCGGGTCTTTTTGATCCGCTTGAACTCCTCGTCCGCCGGGTTCACCGAGAGGCCGTCTTCGGTCGGAGGGTTGTAGTAGCGGCTCCGGAAGGGCTTCCAGAGGATCTCCTTGTTGTAGCGGCCGTCGCGGCCCATCTTGGAGACGACCTTGCCTCCGGCCTCTTTGCCCAGCTCCAGGATCTCCTGGGCGGCGTCGATGTCGCCGCAGGTGATCTTCTCGAGGAGCCACTCGCACTTGTCCTTGGCGATGTCCTTGAGGTCGAACATGACGTCGCCGCCGTGGTCGGTTAGCACCACGACGTAGTCGGGCTCCAGCTGTTCTTCACGGGAAAGGTGGTTCTGCACGTCCTCCCGCAGGTTGATGACCAGCCCGCCCTCTTCGCCGCCCCGCTTCCACCAGTCGAGGACGAAGTCGCCCATGTTGAGCTCGTTGCCATCTACGTCGATGGCGGAAATCGGCTCTTGCATGCCTTCGATCGGCCTCAGAACGAAGCCGGCTCTCTCCGCAGAGTCAACCGTAGCCCGCAGGTCCTCCATGCCTTCGAGTTCGACGCGAAACGTGAAGCGCTTAAACAAAAGATTGTCCTCCCGGTTTTGTGGCCTACGAGGTAATTAATCCTTCCAACATCCGGGGTTCAGAGAAAATTCCCGTCCCGGAGGATCTATCTAGAGCTTAACCACTCCTCCTATTTACCGATAACCGGGCGATCCTCAAACAACCCGGACGGCGGCACGAATCCTAGGAGTTGATCTCCTCCCGCTTCGAGGTGACCTGGACGACCGGCAGGGGCGCCTTCGGCTTGACGACCACCCGCTGCGAGCTGGCTACAATGCCGTCGATCCACTCGGTGTTCGGGACCATCCCTTCGAAGTCCTTCCACACCCGGCCGTCGGTGCGGCAGTCGAACCGCCGGCAAAGAGCCGGGCGGTCCTCGAAGATGTTGCAGCCCTTCCCCTGGTCCAGGTGGGCGCAGTAGCCGTCCTCACCGTGGGCTATCAGGTAGGGAAGCTTGCGATCCCACTTGACCTTGCCCGACCGGACCTCCCCCGGCGTGAGGGCAAAGTTGAGCTTGCAGCAGACCGCTTTGCAGAGGTGGACCCGCTCGGCGCAGTTGATGACCGCTTCAGGGGCGGGGTTCGGGGGGTCTATGCGGTAGCGGGCGCCTTCCCATTCCGGCGGCTCCCAGGCCTCGTCGGGCACGGACGGCCGTGGACTGCCGCCGTTCTCGCTGTGCCGGCGCTCCTGCTCATGGGCGGCCCAGCCGCCCCATCCGAGCGTCCGATCCCAGCGCCCTTCCAGTTTTTCCAGCCTCTTCGAGTTCCAGCCCTTCTTGCGAAGGTCGTCCATCATCCGTTGCATGTCCGAAGGCACGGGCTGGTTGTCTAGACCCATATCGCCACCAAAGATCGGCAAGTTGGACCGGACCATTTTGAACTCGACAACCGGCGGTGGCAATACCCGCCACACGGAAGGCCGAGAAACCGTATAAGCCAGGTCGAGTCGGTAGAAACGCTGCAGATGCGAGGCTTTTTGGCCTACAGACTTGCACTTGCCGTAAGGGGTGAAGATAATTCCCGCATGACGAGCTTTCGTATGGGCCGCGTGGCAGAACTTTTGGGGGTGAGCGTGGACACGGTCCGGCGCTGGGCCGATAGCGGACGCCTCGTCACCACCCGCTCGGAGAGCGGGAAAAGAATCGTCGAAGGAGCGGACCTGGCCGCCTTCGTCAGCAGCATCGCAAAGTCGGGCGAGTTGAAGAACATCAACGCCGAGTCGGCCCGCAACCACTTTCCCGGCATCATCACCAAGGTCCTCAAGGACGGCGTTGCGGCGCACGTCGAAATCCAGGCAGGCCCGCACCGGCTCGTTTCGCTGATGACCAGAGAAGCGGCCGACGAGCTCGAGCTGGAGCCCGGCATGCTGGCGGTCGCAGCCGTCAAGTCCACGAACGTCGTCATCGAACTCCCGAGGGAGCCCTGACCGTGAAAAGCCGTCTCATAGCAGCACTTGCCCTGCTGATCCTCGCCGGCTGCAGGCCCGAGGTGGGGTACCGGGAGCCCACTTCCCCGGCGGCCGGGAAGCAACTTTCCGGCAGCGCCACCGTCTTCGCGGCCGCTTCGCTCACCGAGTCGTTCCAGGAAATCGGCGACCTCTTCCGGGACGAGAACCCGTCCGCCGGCCTCGTTTTCAACTTCGGGCCCTCGAGCGGTCTGGCAACCCAGATCGAAGAGCAGGGGGGCGCCGATGTGTTCGCCTCGGCGGACCAGGCCAACATGAAGAAGGTCACCGACCGGAACCTGATCGACGGGAAGCCCGAAGTTTTCGTGCGAAACAGACTGCAGATCATCGTCGGCCCCGGCAACCCGAAGGGCATCGAGACCCTTGCAGACCTGGCCGGGCCGGACCTCAAGGTCGTCCTTGCGGCGCCCGGGGTGCCGGTGGGCAGGTACGCCCGCGAGGCGCTGACCAAGGCCGGCGTCACCGTGAATCCGGTCTCGGAGGCGGTGGACGTTAAGGGTGTCGTCGGACCGGTCACGCTCGGGGAAGCCGACGCGGGCATCGTCTACGCCACCGACGTGGAGGCTGCCGGCGGCAAGGCCGAAGGCGTCGACATTCCCGAGGAGTCCAACGTGACCGCCGAGTACCCCATCGGCCTCGTGAAGGGTGCCCGGAACGCTGCCGTGGGCAAAGCGTTCATCGACCTGGTCCTGTCCGGCGAAGGGCGAAAAGTCCTGACCGACCACGGGTTCATCGCACCCTAGGGCGCCTTGAGGGAACCGGAGCCGCAGCCCACCCCCTTCCCGGGCCGACGCCGGGGAACCCTATCCGGGTCGCTGGAGAGGGCGTCCACCGGCGTGGCGAAGGTGGCAGTTGGCGTGGCCGTGTTGTTCTTCCTGCTGCCGCTGGTCGGCCTGTTGCTCCGCACCCCCTGGAGTGAGCTGGGGACCGAGCTCGCCTCTCCGCCGGTGCGGAGCGCCCTGTGGCTATCCCTGGTCTGCTCACTGGCCGCCACTGCGATCTCCGTGGTGTTCGGGGTTCCGCTGGCCTGGGCGCTGGCCCGGTGGCAGTTCCCGGGCAAGTCGGTGGTGCGAGCGCTGACGACCCTGCCGATGATCGTCCCGCCGGTGGTGGGAGGCGTCGCCCTGCTGCTTGCCTTCGGACGGCGTGGTTTCGCAGGGAGGTGGCTGGACCAGGCCTTCGGCATCACGCTCCCCTTCACTACCGCTGGGGCGATCCTGGCCGAGACATTCGTCGCCATGCCGTTTCTGGTCATCACCGTGGAGGCCGGCCTCCGGTCGATGAACCGGCGGTTCGAGGACGCCGCTTCGACGCTGGGCGCCGGACCGTGGGTCACGTTTCGCCGGGTGACCCTCCCCTTGATAGGGCCGAGCCTTTGGGCCGGGGCCGCCCTGGCGTGGGCCCGGGCGCTCGGCGAGTTCGGCGCGACGATCACCTTCGCCGGGAACCTTCCGGGGCGAACCCAGACCATCCCGCTGGCGGTCTACCTGGCGCTGGAGACCCGTCTGGAGGCGGCGATCACGCTGAGCGTGGTGCTCCTGGCCGTGTCGCTGACGGTGCTCGTCCTGCTCCGCGACCGATTTATGCCGAACCTGTGAGCCTCGAAGCCAAGCTCGAGCTGCAGCTGGGAAGCCTGGACCTCGACGTCGACCTGCGGGTCGGTTCGGGCGAAGTGCTGGCGGTGCTGGGCCCCAACGGGTCGGGCAAGACCACGCTCCTCCGGGTTCTGGCCGGTCTTCTACCCGTGCGGTCCGGCAGGGTGGTTCTCGACGGCGAGGTGCTGGAGGACACCGGCGCCGGCACCCGGCTGCTGCCGGCTGAACGTTCGGTGGGGTTCGTCTTTCAGGACTACCTGCTGTTCCCGCACCTGACGGTCGTCGAGAACGTGGCGTTCGGCCTGCGATCTCGGGGCGTGACGAAGGGAGCAGCCCGTGCTGCGGCATCCACGTGGCTCGGCACCATGGGGCTTGACGCTTATACCAAGGAGAAGCCGGGGTCGCTGTCGGGCGGGCAGGCGCAGCGCGTAGCGCTCGCCCGCGCCCTGGCGCCCAACCCCCGCCTTTTGCTTCTCGATGAGCCGCTGGCCGCCCTGGATGCCGGAACCAAGCTGGAGGTCCGGCGGGAGCTGAGCAGGCACCTCGGCTCGTTCGAGGGATCCGCGTTGCTGGTCACCCACAACCCGCTCGAAGCTGCTGCTCTGGCAGACAGGCTGATAGTCCTGGAGAACGGCCGGGTGATCCAGGACGGCACGTCGACCGAGGTGGCGTTGCGCCCCCGTTCGGCCTACGTCGCCGAGCTGGTCGGCCTCAACTTGATCCGCGGCAAGGGTTTCGGCGATCACGTCGAGGTGGAGGAAGGCGGCCGCCTGGTGGCCCCGTCGACACCCCTCGGGGATGTCTACGCCGCCATCCACCCCCGGGCGGTTGCGCTGCACCGGTCGCATCCCGAGGGCTCTCCCCGGAACGTCTGGGAGGGCACGGTTTCCGGCATCGACCTCGAGGGTGAAAGGGCACGGGTGAGCGTCACGGGACCGGTACGGGTGGTGGCCGAGGTGACCGTGCAGGCCCTGAAGGAGTTGAACCTGGTGGCGGCCGGACCGGTTTGGGTCTCTATCAAGGCCACGGAGATCCAGGTCTACCCCGCCTGACATAGGATCGAAAGACCCTACGCCGAGGAGGTTCGATGACCAGCGCCAAGCTCCGCCTGCTTGTTCCAGCCGTCCTGACGATCGCGCTGCTGGCCGCCTGCAGCGGCGATGACCCGGCCATCGAAGGGTCGCCGTCGGCAAGCGCCTCCGAAAAGGCATCTCCCACCACCGGCGCCACTGCTTCCCCGGCCGCCACTCCGGCGGACATCACCGCATTCCTGCAGCCGGGCCTCACCGCAGAAACCGTCGCCCTCCTCAACTCGTGCCATGGCGGCGACAACGCCGCCTGCGACAAGGCCCAGGAACCGGGCCGCCTGGAGGACGGGCACTTCTCCAAGATGACCGCCGCCTGCGAGCAGGGGAACCAGGACGCCTGCAAGCTGAGGGACCGGCTGGTCGAAGCGGAGTTGCGGATCCACTGCGCCGACGGCGACGCCTCGGCCTGCGTCACTCCCACGCCGGACCCGTACTAACCTCAGCCACCAACCCTTTGGACGGCCGGCCCACGGCCGCAAGACGATATCGCCCGGCTCGCCGCTCCGTTTAAGAGCTAGCCCTCGCCCATCAGAGTCGAACTCTTTCATGCCGACGAAGGTGGCCGGCTCGGGTTGGTCGGCCGTGGAAGGTTTTCAGCCGGCGGTGGTAGCGGCAGAGCAGAGAATTAAGCACCTACTCCGTCGCTGCGAGGTACGCCGCACCGCGGGGCGACAGCCGGTAGCCGACCTCCAGGCTCTCCGTCAGACCCAGCTCCTTGAGCTTTAGGACGTCCCGCTTGAACGGCAGGGTCTCCCGCGTCAGCAGTGCGGCGAGGTCGGCGGCCCGGGTGCCGGGTGAGTCCTGAATGAGCTCCAGGACGGGCCGGGTCCACGGCCCTACGGTCGACGACCGGTCCATCCGCTCCAGCCGAGCCTTGAGGCCGGCCAGCTCCTCCCGGGACAGGTCCCCCCGGTTTCGCAGCTCGATCCGGGGGTCCGGGCCGGCGAAGCGCAGCCGGACACGGTGTACCGGGCCCTTCGCCGACCAGCCGGACAGCTCATCGACCAGCTCTGCCCGGGAGCCGGACCCTGCAAGTCGCGCCTGTTCCTCTGTGATCTGGTCGATGGTTACTACGTCGACCGCCAGCACCTCGACCAGACCCACAAAGGTCCTCAACCGGGTTCCGACCTTGACCCTCGGCCGTTCCCAGCAGCGAAAGGCCAGCTCAACGGTCCCTTCGACGATCCCCTGCAGGACCTCGGGGCTCAGGAGCACAAATTCGCCCCCGGACGCCCGGCAACCTCGCTCCCGGCGTTCCGGGCGTCGATCCAGGCAAGCACATCGGACCCGGCCGACCGGATGACGCCGATGTGGTCGGCGCCTCGGTAGGTCTGCAGCTCGGCGACGCCGCCCAGTCCGCAGAGGCGGTCGAACAGCAGGCGGCTCACGTCGACCGGCACCACCTGGTCCGCTTCGCCGTGCACCAGGAGAATCGGCGCCTGCGTCCTGCTCCGCCCGGGCGTGTTCTCCGTGATCGCCTCCCGCCAGCCATCGGCTTCCGCAGGGTTGGCCTTCAATACCCGGTCCAGGCGGGCGCTGCGGAAACGGCTGCCGATCTCCTCCTGGCAGAGCCGCTCGACCCGCTCCCGCTGGGCGACGATGTCGGGGTAGAGGATGGCGTCGAGATCGAGTTCCGGGTAGGCCGCCTTGAATCCGAAGGCCCCCATGACGACGAAACCGGTCGCAGCCGTCAGGTTGCCCTCCGGCAGGAGAGCAAGCAGGTCCAGCTCGGCGGCGGGCGCCGCGGCGACCACCCCCATCAGCTCCAGCTCCCCGGCGTACTCGGGCGCCAGCTCACCGGCGAACAGCACCGCCCCGCCGCCCTGGGAGGCCCCGAAGGCCAGGAAGCGGTTCCCGGCCGATGCCTCGGGGATCTGCCGGGCGGCCCGGACGCTGTCCAGCACTCCCCTGCCCTCACTCCGGCCGACCAGCCACGGATGGGCGCCCGGGGTCCCCAGGCCCTCGTAGTCGGTGGCCGCCACGACGTACCCGCGGCGCAGGAGCTCGGAAAGGGTCGACGACCCGATCAGGTCCCCGGGTGAGCGGGAGGGCGCACAGCTGTCCCCCAGGCCCACCGAGCCGTGGCCCCAAGCCACGACCGGCCGGGGTCCCGTAGCCGGTCCCGCCGGCGCAAACACCAGCCCCGAAACCACGATGTCCCGGCCGTCCACCGACGTCGAGTGGTAGAGAACCCGCCAGCCCTGCACACCGCCCGGCGCGTCGAGCGGCTCCATCCTGACCAACCGGCCCGGCTCGGCGGCCGGGACACCCTCCGGCAAACGGTAGAAGTCATCAGCGAGCTCAGGGAATTGGGGGGGAAGCATCACTCCGGGGCTCGAGCCGGGAGACACAGCGGCGGTCGGGTCGGCTGCGGGCGGGGTTTCCGAGCCGCAGGCGAAAAGGAGAATCGAGATGCAGGCCAACGCGGCAAAGAGCTGGATCCGGCCGAAGGGTTGCCCGCGTTGAACCACCTTTAGATCTTGCCAGTGGTTGGGGAGTTAGCGGTACGTCTGAGGCGGTTAGGCGGAGATGCCGTCCTCGAGGAACTCGAAGAACGAAGAAGCCTGGGTCAGGGTGAACAACCGCTCGATGTGGCGCGGTCCCCTGGTGAACGCCAGCCGGCCGCCGTCTGCGGTGATCCGCTTCTGGGCGGCGATGAAGCTGTGCAGTCCGCTGCAGTCGATGAACGCCAGGTTCTTGAGGTCCAGCACGATGCTTTTCGCCGACTGCTCGACCTCGGAGAGAGCCTGCTCGAACTCACCGACGGTAGCCATGTCGAGCTCACCTTCGAGCACCACGACTGCCCGCGAACCATCGTTGAACACGCTGGTGGAAAAGATCATCTCGGGCTCACTCTCTGTCCAAATTGGTGCGAAGTGAAGAGTTGGGGGCGCGGACTCGGGGCGGGGAGTGGCCGATCGGGAGTTGTCGAATTCGGAGATATCGGAAAGGCTCATTGCCATTTCAGTTCCTCTTCACTATCTGCGAAATACAGCTCCGTCTACGAACTATAGCATAGTTGTGAATAGGTTGTGAAGAGGTTTTGAAGTGCCTCTAAACCCTAATCGGCCTCTGGCGGGGTATTGAAGAGGTTGCAGTTACCGGCTGAAGGGGTCCTGAGCAAGTACGCTGGTAGTTATGAACGGAACCGGGCCCATCTACAGCATCAGCGCAGTCGCCAAGATGCTCGGCGTCCCGGTCGCAACACTGCGCACCTGGGAGGACCGATACGCCCTGGTGATCCCGGAGCGTACGGCCAGCCGGCACCGCCTTTTCACCCGTGAGCAGGTCGAGCAGCTGAGGTTCGTAAAGGCCCGGCTGGACGAGGGTGCAAGTGCGGCGGATGCCCACCGCCTGTTGCGGGAGCGTTCCGAGGTCGGGGAGGTTTCCGAGCAGCCCGCTCCGGCCGGGACCGGCCGAACCCGGGTCCTCCTGGCGGAGAACGACCCGTTCGCTGCTGAGTTCCAGGAGTACTTCTTGAAAGCCGAAGGTTTCGAGACCGCAGCCGCCTTCGATTACGACACCGCCGTCACTGCTCTCAACAAGCTCTTGCCGTCGCTGGTGGTCGTGGAACTGCTGATTTCGGGCGGCCTGGGCCTGGACCTCTGCGGCTACCTGAAGGACCGCAAGGAAGCCCCGAAGATCCTGGCGGTGTCGTCACTGGACTCCGCCGAGCAGGCCCTGGCGGCCGGCGCCGATGCCTTTCTCCCCAAGCCGCTCGACCCGGTGAAATACATGACGACGGTCAACGAGCTGCTCGGATCCGGCTCCGCGTGGGCCGGCCAGTCTGCAGCCATGTGATGACCGAACGGCTCATCAGCGGCAACGGACCCCTCGACCGGGTTCTCGGCGGCGGCCTGCCGGCAAACGCCATCAGCATGATCATCGGCCTTCCGGGAAGCGGCAAGACGATAGTGGCCCAGCAGTACGTCTTCCGCAACGGAACGCCGGACCGCCCGGCGGTCTACTTCTCAACCGTCTCCGAGCCGCTCGAGAAGCTCCTCCGCTTCGGCCAGACGCTCGACTTTTTCGACGCAGGCGCTATCGGGACCTCGGTGTTCTACGAGGACCTGGGAGACACTTTGAACAAGGATGGGCTGGCGGGACTGAGCGAGCGGGTCTCGGCGGTCCTGAGAGAGCGTCGCCCCGGCCTGATCGTCATCGACAGCTTCAAGGCCCTGAACGCCTTCAGCTCCGACCCGGGCGAGTTCCGCCGGTTCCTCCACGAGTTCGCCGGGAGGCTGAGCGTCTCCCCCACCGCATCGTTGTGGGTGGGCGAGTACGAGGAGTCGGAGATCGCAAGCGGGCCCGAGTTTGCGGTGGCCGACGCCATCCTCGGGCTGGTCACAGTTCGCTCCGGCGAGCGGGAGATGCGGCTGCTCCAGGTCCGCAAGCTCAGGGGGAGCGACTTCCTCTCCGGCCGGCACGCCTACCGGCTATCCAGCAACGGGCTCAACCTGTTCCCCCGTCTGGCCGACCACCCCGCCGAAGTCCATTACGTGCTGGACAAAACCCGGGTCTCCTCCGGCATCGACGCCCTGGACACGATGCTGGCCGACGGTTACTGGCCGGGGGCATCGACCCTTATCGCCGGCCCGTCCGGCTCGGGAAAGACGCTCATGGGCCTTCACTTCATCTTCAACGGAGCCCGCCTCGGGGAACCGGGGATCGTAGCGACGCTGCAGGAGAACCCGATCCAGCTTCAGCGGATCGTCGACGGCTTCGGCTGGTCCCTGCAGGAGCCGGGGGTTGAGGTCATGTACAAGTCCCCAGTCGACATCTACATCGACGAGTGGGTGTACGACCTGCTGGCGGCGGCGGAGCGGACGGGAGCCAAACGGATACTGGTGGACAGCCTGGCCGACCTCCGGATGACGACCTCGGACGAGGTCAGGTTCCGGGAGTTCCTCTACTCGCTGATCCAGCGGTGCTCGCGGGCCGGCATCAGCCTGATGATGACGATGGAGATCCCGGACCTGTTCGGGGTGGAGCGCCTTTCCGAGTTCGGGATCTCCCACCTGTCCGACAACGTAGTGCTGCTGAACTACTTCATCGACCGCGGGTTGATCAAGCGGGCCATGTCGGTGACCAAGACCCGGGCTAGCCGGCACGAGCCGGAGATCCGGGAGTTCTCTATCGACCCGAGCGGGATAGTTCTCGGCGACATCGCTCCCTTCGGCAAGAAGGAGACGCCGGGGACCCCCGCCGTGATCGGCGGGCCGAAGCTCTAGTCCTCCCGGAGCAGGGGGTGGCGGCTGTAGTCGTCCGGTGACACCCGCAGGCTGTCCGGCCAGCAGTAGTCCTCCAGCTTCGCCATACCGTTGCGCCGGCCGACGCAGCGAACGTAGCCCAGGTACCGACCGGCATCGGTTTCGAGCGTCTGGATCTCCGGCATGTTCTCGGGAGACCCGGTCAACTGCCAGTCGAGCCACACCTGCCAGCCCTCGGGCATCGTGTCCGCCGTCTCGACCGAGACGATCCCCGTCTTGCCCCAGTGAGTGCTCCACCACTCGGCCGAGTGCAGGCACCAGCAGTCCTGGGTCCAGAACGCCTTTAGGTGCTCCGGCACTCCGCCCTCGAACTCCTTCACCAGGCCGGCTCCGGCGATGCCGATCTGCCCGCCGGGCTTCACAAAGTGCGCCAGGTAGTTGAGGTACAGCTCGTCGGTCCCGAAGTAGGGAAACGAGTCGATGCACACGATGGCGTCGAAGAACTCCCCTGCGAACGGCAGGGAGCGGGCGTCGGCGTGGATGGCGTGAACCAGGTTCGCTCCGGCGTCGGCTATGCGCTTGTAGTTCTCCGATGCACTCACCCACAGGTCGGTGGCCCACACCTGCACGCCGAACTCCCGGTGGAGGAATATCGACGAGGCGGCCCGGCCGCATCCGAGGTCGAGCACCCGCATCCCGGGAGTGAAGGTCATTGCCCCCGACAGCCACTCGGTCAGCCAGAGGGAGTTAGCTCCCCCGCCGGCCGAGCCCAGAACCCAATCCGGGTGGTAGCGGGAGGCGAGCGGAAATCTGTCGGATACGAACCGTTCGTCGCGCACGGCTGGAGTCTGCAGGTTAGTGGACGAGCCTGTCCAGCAGGTGCTCGAGCTCGGCGGCGGGGTCGGAGGTGAGGCCGGAGTGAACGGGGCCCGGCTGCACGACGGTCGACCGGGGCGCGGCCAGCCAGTCGAATCGCTGGCGCTCGCTCAACAGGGCGGCCGGCCCCCCGGCTTCGTCGCCCCGGCAGATGGCCGCAATCGTCTCGA
The DNA here is from genome assembly GCA_035759705.1 of Actinomycetota bacterium. Taxonomy (NCBI): domain Bacteria; kingdom Bacillati; phylum Actinomycetota; species Actinomycetota bacterium. The sequence continues at coordinate 25,789 of DASTUJ010000039.1, forward strand.
GGTGCGCGTTGATGTCTTCGGGGTCGACATCCGGGCCCAGTGCCTTCAGCCGTTCGGGGTCCACGTCGCAGGCGGCCCGGAGGAACCGGGAGTCCTGGCCGTAGAGGACGACCCCGACGTTCAGGAACTCCTGGCGGTCGACCCGGGGGACGCAGCGCAGCACGAAGTACTCGAAGCTTGTCATATGCCCGCCGTTCACCGGGGCAGCCACTCGGGCGCCGAGGCCAGGCGAGCCTTCAGGAACTCCAGGTACAGCTCCCGAACGGCGGCCGGCTCCTCCCTGCCCGGAGCGGGCTCCAGCCACTCGTCGGGCACTAGGTCCAGCACGTCCCGAAGCACCCGGTCCGTGATCTGCTTCGCGATGGCGGCGTACACGCCCGGGCCCGCCTTGCGGGCGACGTCCTTCAGGATGTGGTCGTCGTAGTCGTAGGGCCGGACGGCAAAACGATCCGGCGAAGCCGCCTCCCAGTTGTGGTGGAAGTAGAGGGCGGCGCCGTGGTCGATACACCACATCTTTCGGTGCCAGATCAGCAGGTTCGGGTTGCGCCAGGAGCGGTCGATGTTGACGGTCAGGGCATCCAGCCACATGATCCGGGCCGCCTCCTCGGGCGGCGGCTTGAATGCCCTCCCGTCGAACCCGAACGACCCGGGCAGAAAGTCGACGCCCAGGTTCAGCCCGATGCTTGCGGTGAGCAGGTCCTGGACCTCCTGGTCGGCCTCGTACCGGCCGATCTCGGCGCTGAGAACCAGGGCCTTCATCTCGGGAACCTTCAGATCCAGGTACCGGGCCAGCTCTCCGACGATGACCTCGGCCACCAGCGCCTTCGTGCCCTGCCCGGCGCCGCGGAACTTCATGACGTAGGTCCCCAGGTCGTCGGCCTCCACCAGGCCGGGCAGGGAGCCCCCCTCTCTCAGGGGGGCGACGTAACGGGTGGCGATCGCTTTTGGAATCATCCCCCGACGTTACACGGCCCCGCGGCCTCCGATCCGGTACTTGACGTGGGTGATCTCCGGGGAGCCGATCACCCGGACGATCTCGAACTTGCCTCGCGGGTCCAGGTTGTCGAACAGCCGGGTGCCGCCGCCCAGGAAACGGGGAGCGATGTGGACGTCTATCTCGTCGAGCACGCCGGCCTCGATCGCCTGCTGGACGACGTTGGCGCCGCCCGCGATCGATATGTCCTTGTCCCCGGCCGCCTCCCGCGCCCGGTCCATGGCGGTTTCGAAGTCGGGGACGAAGGTGTAGCTGGTTCCGCCCTGCTTCACAATCGTCTCCTTGGGCCGGTGGGTGACCACAAAAACCGGGTTGTGGTAAGGCGGGTTCTCGCCCCACGGGATCTCCCCCAGGTCGAACATCGTTCGGCCCATGACCACGGCCCCCTTGTTCTCGAAGTTTTCCTTCGAAACCTCGTCGTCGGGCCCCTCGTCACCACCCTCCAGGCCCTGGGGCTCCCGCCAGGACTTCAAACCGAAGACCCACTCGTGAAGCTCCTCGCCGCCGTCACCCATCGGGTTCTCGGGGGTTATGTTCGGACCTGCGATGTACCCGTCGACCGACATCGACAGCTGAGCAGTTACCTTTCCCATGACTAGCCTCCTGTTCCAACCGGGTCAATTAAACCTTCACCCGTACGTCGGACCAGCCCGGCGGAGTTCGACATTTCGAGAAAAGAATTCCTCCGCTACCTGCGGCGCTCCTTCAGGACCTTCAGGCGCTCGTGGTACTCCTCGACGGTGATCTCGCCCCTGGCGTACCTGTCGGCCAGCACACCCTGTGCCGAGTGACCCTGCCGGCGGCCCGGTTCCCGGAAACGAAAGACCATCAAGATCACTGCGCCCCAGAGCAGGATCCAGAACAGCGGAAAGACGGGCCACCAGCCCGCGTGACCGGCGCCTTCTGCAAACGCCAACGTTGCTGCCAACATCTCAACCTCCTTTTCGACAACTTCCGACGCATCCCATGGTGGGCAAGACCGGAGCCGCAGTCGTCACCCGGCGGGAGGAAGTTCGTATACCGCTCGGGGCGCACCACACGGACGGCGATTCTCCCGGAGAAGCATGGCGGAGGCCGCTGTGTCGTAGCGCGGGGTTATCCTCGAAGCATGGAATCGATAGACATCAACATCAGCGCCGACAACCCACGCATGCCCCGGGCGGCACAGCTGGCCATGATGCTGGTCACCTCCAGCCTGAAGGCGGACGAGCCGGAGAACGTGCTGGGACGGGAGGTCTTCAACGACGTCATCAGCGAGTGCGCCACCGAGTCCCTGCACGACCCGGAGTTCCAGGCCTGCCTGCTGGTGTCGCTGGTCCGGATCGTCAACGTGATGGCGGACCTGGCCGGGGACGGCATGGGCATCACGCCCGAGGAGGTCGTCCAGATCACCGCCCCCATCCTGGCGGCATGGACCGAGCCCGGCGGCCCGCCGGACCAGCTGGACCTCTAGCCTTTTAGTACGGTCCTGGCGGTCAGACCTCACGCCGGTGGCCGGCGACCTCTTCCAGGCGATCGAGCGGAACGAGCTTCTCGATGAGCGGGAACAGCTCGTCCTCCTCGAACCGGACGTGCAGCCGGAGCGTTTCGGCGATCTCTGCCATCAACTCCGGCGTCACGGCCGCCTTCACCAGATCGCGCTTCAGCAGCCCCACCAGGCGATGGATGTTGAGGTGCTCCAGCACCGCCCGTTCTACCAGCGGACGGGCCTGGTCGTGCTCGATTGCGGGAGGAAAGAACAGCTCCTCCTCCTCCCGAAAGTGGTGCAAGGCCCGTCCGAGGTAGAAGTTGACGAAGTCGTCGGCCGCCCTGATCCGGGTCGCCCGATCCTCAGATCCCGATGCGGTCTTCAGCCGGCGGGCCTGGGAAAGTGCGTGGTGATGGTCCCGGGTCAGGGGCAGCAGGGCGTCCAGCCGCTTGTTCATCTGTTCAGTCTAGAAGCTGCCCCTGCGCAGCGCGGTACGGCTCCGGCCCTGCCCCAGCGGTTTGTAGGGAACCAGAACCCAGCGCCCGCCATGCCGGCGAACCTCGTGGTTGGAACGAAGTGTTCGCATGCTCCGGCCGGAGCCGGCAACCGTCCTCCGGCCGTTCCGGCTCTCCCGTGCCCTGCGCCAGGCCGGAATCAGGACGAGGACCAGGGCCCAGATGAGGGTGGCGGCTACCAGAAGCAGGGACACGACCGTCGCGGTCCCGGAACCTACCGGGACCGCCGGCGGACACCCTGGACGACAAAATCCCTGCTGCCGCGAGGGGTTCGCACCTGCACGAGGTCCCCGGCCTGTTTTCCGAGGACGGCTGCCCCCAGGGCGGTTTCGGCCGAGATAAAGCCGGGCGCCTTCACGATCAGTCCCGGGGCGTGCACTATGAACTCCTCAGGCTCACCTTCGGACTGCTCCTGCAGGACGACGCAGTCGTTCAAGCGGACCGTCCCATCCGGGACCAGTTCCAGTTCCCCCTGCAGCTCGGCCAGCAGGCGGGCAACGTCCTGGACCTCCCGCCGGGCGTAGTCCCGCAGGGCGGCGGTTCCCAGATGGCCCAGCTCACCCCTCTCCGAGCGCAGCTTCGGAAGCTCTACATCCTGAAGATGAGCCAGGCGCGCCTTCAACTCCTCGCGTGGATCACTACCAACGGTCAGCGTTCGAATCACAGGAATCCTCCTTGCTTAATGTTTTGAGTATACCATTAAGCACTTTGCTCATGTAGTCTGGTCCGGTGACGGATATGGAAGAGCCGAACGACCAGGATTACGCGGCCCTGCTGGCCCGGCGCCGGCGGGTAGCCCACATCGTGGCCATCGTCGCCATAGCGATCGTCACGGTGATCCTGGTGCTGGGCGCTCTTCAGGCCCGCCGGTACGACAGGTGTATGCGGGACCTGGACTGCGCGGAGGTTCGTTAAGCAGTCAGCGCCGCGGTTTCCACCACACCTGTGAGACAGCGGCCACCGACGGCCACCGGGCAATCCAAACGAACGAGAACGCCTTGAACAACGCCCACGCGGCGGCGGACCAGACCAGCAGCAACCCCACGGCCTCGGTGCGGGCGGGAACCGGGGCCGACAAACCCAGCAGGAGCAGGACCAGGCCGATGTTGTAGGCGGCGACCTGCGTACGGGCTCCCTTCTCGAACGCCACCAGGTGAAGCCTCCTCAACTCCCCACCAACCGGCTTCTCCATCGGCAGCAGGAACGCCCACGCTCCGAGAATCGCCTGCACCACCGTCCCCCCGGCCAGCCCGACCAGCCACAGATTGCGGGTCGCAGCCTCAAGCCCGAAGCCGAGCGCCCCCAACTGCAGCGCCGTCACGACGAATAGCCAGAGGACGGCCGCAAGCAGGTGCAGCGCAGACACCGGCACGGGAAAACGCCTGGGTGCGCGGGCAACTGCAGATGCAATGCGCCCGAAGGGGACCAGCCCGGCTCCAAAGCCCGCTGCGCCCGCCGCCGCAAGCAACGGCAGGTCCAGCGTCAGGCCGGATGCGATGGTCAACAAACCGGCGAAACCGGCCCACGGCGCCCAGGCCGGGCGAACGCTCAAGGCTCGAACCCTGAGTACCGCCGGCAGCAGCGTGATCGCGGTGCCGACGATCGTCATGGCGGCCCAGCCGAGCAGGTTGAACGCCATGTGGACCAGGCGGTGGGAGAGCCGGCTTTCGGTGTCGGAGAGGACTCCGAGCGCCAGCGTGGCGCCCGCCGATCCGCCGACCAGAATGCTGATTCCCGCCAAGCGGTAGTAGGTCCGGGTTTCACGAAACCGCGTGCCCAAACCCTTCCGCCACTGCGCATCGGCAACCAGGCCGGACCAGAGCGTCCCCGACAGGAATGCTGCGGCCCCCACCCCCACCAGCAGTACGACACCCGACAGCCGGCCCGCTGCGATAAGCGCGGCTCCGAGGTTGAGCAGACCCAAGGAGCCCAGAAGGTGATACCGGGCGGCGGGAGGAGCCATCGCCAGCGTGCTCGAAAACTTGATCTGGCCGCCGGCAATCAACTGGCTCGCGGACCCAAGCAGGAGCATGTGAACCGGGAGCCACCAACCCAGCCGAAGCTGAGGCGGAAGCAGGCAGCCCAGGAGGGCTCCGGCGAACCACAACCGCGCGGTTAGGTGATGGGGCGTCATCGACTCGCGGCTGAGTCCGTGAAGCTCTCCCGGGCTGGTGCCTAGGCCGAGACCTCGAAGGTCCCGGACATCTCGGGGTGGATGTCGCACTGGAAGTACAGGTCCCCTGCGGGCAGCGCCGGCACGTCGTAGGTGGCGTCCTTGCCCGGGTCGACAAAGGCGCCCTGGTAAAGGCTCTCGCCCCCCTTGGAGGCGTACACCGACAGGTTGTGCGGTTCGGCGTCAGGGTTCTGCAGCTCCAAAGAGAACGGCTCGCCGGCGGTAACCTCCAGGCGGTCCCTGTCGAAGGCGTTCGTGTCGCCCTTTTCGGCCACTATCGAAAGAGCGGCGCCCGAAGCATCCGAGGATTTGTCGCTCTCGCCTACCGGGGTGGACTCTTCACTGCTGCCGCCTCCCCCGCACCCGATAAGAAACACTGCCGTCAGGGCTGCCACCAATGCCGCCGTCCTCATTTACGCACCTCCACTCTGCCGGAGCCTCGTTGCCCCGGTCTCGATGGCCCGGAGTGTAGCCGCGAATGGGTTATTTATCTTGCCTAATACGTTCGACGCCCTTTTCGTCGTGAAAAAAGATCCTAATGGGGCTTGAACACCATCAGGAAGAGGATGACGAGGATGCACCCGGCGGCAAGGTAATTCAGGGCGGCCGAGGCCCGGTCGTCGAGCAGCCGGCGAAGCTCTTCCGTCTCCGGTCCGCCCTCCTCCGAGAGGCGTTGAGCCAGTAAGCGGGCCTTCTTCGGCCGCTGCCCACCCACGATGCCGGCGACCATCGCCGCCAGCAGCAGGCCGATCGCCCAGGAGATCCACGTGTCGGAGAGCCGGCGCCCCTGCAGGTCCACGAGCCACAACCCGAGCCCGAGAACCGATACCGTGGCCGCCGCCACCGCCATTGCGCCGATCCGGCAGAGCTTCAGCAGAAGGGCCACCTCGGAAGGAGCGGTCCGGGACCGGGCCAGATGCCAGCCGGCCGCTGCCAGCACCATGCCAGCGAAAAGGGCGAACCCGGAGACGATGTGCCCGAACAGGGCCCAGCTGTTCACCCTGGGGTCAGTTCGCCGAGGGCGGGGGCGCAGCGAGCTTGGCGATGCACAGGGTGGGGGTGACGAACGGAAGCAGCACGGTAGCTTCGGCGTCCGACTTCACGTCGGCCAGCGCCCCCCGCAGGATCCCCAGGTGAAGCGAGCAAACGGTGGCCGGGTACCTGGCTGCGATGTCCCGGAACGGGCAGTTGTGCAGCCGCACGTCGACACCCTCGGGCGTTTCGGCCACCTCCGGCTCGAAGCCGAGCCGGTCCATCATGGCCATGATCATCTCTGCCGCTGCCTGGAGGTCGACCGGGTCGCCGGGATGCGGCCGGAACTGCGCCGAGAGGTAGCCGCCCCAGCTCCGGCCGGCAAGCTCGGCGCCCGCCTCGGGGTCATTCAGGCCGGCGTTGACGAACCCGGCCAGCATGGTGGCCAGCAGCTTGTAGTTGCGGGCGCCGTGCCCCATGTCCTCCGCCTCGGGGCCGGGCTTGAACAGCACCTTGGGGCGGCCCCTGGTCGTACGGGCTTCGATCTCAGGCGTCACCAGCCCTACCAGCTCCAGCCGGCGCAGGTGAGACCGGACGGTGTTCTGGTGCAGCCCGACGGCCTCGGACATTCCCGGTATGTCGAGCGGGTGGTCCGACTCCAGGATCAGAGTGAACAGTTGCAGGCGGGCGGGGTCGGAAAGAGCCTTGTGAGCCTCGGCCCCTTCCTTTACTCGCATTCTCAGGCTCCCGCCGGTATTAGGTATTCCAAAACGCTACTCGATTTACAAGCCGGTTTGCCTTTTCTAACGACTTAGGTACCATGATGCCAGTTTTGTGGTGAAAAACCAAGAAAGGGGCCCGCAACTTGACGACCGTGACCTCACCTCCCCGACTCCTGCGCCGGCCGACCGCCAAGACCGGAATATGGAGTTGGATCACCACGGTCGACCACAAACGCATCGGGCTCCTCTACGGGTACACCTCTTTTACGTTCTTCATCCTCGGCGGCCTGGAGGCGCTGCTCATCCGGACCCAGCTCGCCCGGCCGGAGAACACGGTTGTCGATGCGGACACCTACAACCAGCTGTTCACGACCCACGGGCTGACGATGATCTTCCTGGTGGTCATGCCCCTCGGTAGCGCCTTCATGAACTACCTGATCCCGCTCATGATCGGCGCCCGGGATGTGGCATTCCCCCGGTTGAATGCGCTCAGCTACTGGGTCTACCTGGCGGGCGGGCTGTTTATCTACTCGAGCTGGGTCCTGGGGGGCGCGCCCGATGGCGGCTGGTTCGGGTATGCCCCGCTCACAACCGGCGACGGGTTCCTCCCCGGCCCGAACAGGCTCGACTTCTACGCCCTCGGGCTGCAGATCCTCGGGGTTGCGTCGCTGGTCGGGTCGATCAACCTGATTGTCACCATCCTCAACATGCGGGCGCCGGGGATGAAGCTGATGCGAATGCCCATGTTTGTGTGGATGACCCTGGTGACCAACTTCCTGCTGATGTTTGCGATGCCGATCATCGCCGTGGCCCTGTTCCTGATGACCTTCGACCGGACCTTCGGAGCGCTGTTCTTCAACCCCGCGTCCGGAGGGGACCCCATCCTGTGGCAGCACCTTTTCTGGCTCTTCGGACACCCCGAGGTGTACATCATGATCCTGCCGGCGATGGGCATCGTGTCCGAGATCATCCCGGTCTTCGCCCGCAAACCACTGTTCGGATACAGCTTCATGGTCTTCTCGGGAATCGCCATCGGCCTCATGGGCTGGGGGGTGTGGGCCCACCACATGTTCACCACCGGCCTCGGCCCGGCCGCCAACGCCGCCTTCGCCGTCTCCACGATGTCGATTGCCATCCCGACCGGCGTGAAGATCTTCAACTGGATGGCCACCATGGCCGGCGGCAGGCTGAGGTTCACGACGCCGATGCTCTTTTGTATCGGGTTCATCGGCATGTTCACCATCGGGGGCCTTTCCGGGGTCACCCACTCGGTGGTGCCGCACGACGCCCAGCAGCAGGACACCTACTACATCGTCGCTCACTTCCACTACGTGCTGTTCGGCGGTTCGATCTTCGCCCTGTTCGGCGGGCTTTACTACTGGTTCCCGAAGGTGACCGGCCGGATGCTGGACGAGCGGCTGGGCAAGATCCACTTCTGGATGATGATGCTGGGCTTCAACGCCACCTTCGGCCCGATGCACATCCTGGGCCTGAAGGGCATGCCCCGGCGGTACTACACCTACCAGGAGGGGCTCGGCTGGGAGATGTGGAACCTGCTGGCGACGGTAGGGGCCTTCACCATCGCCGCCTCCACCCTGGTTTTTATGGTCAACTGGGTCAAGAGCAAGCGCCACGGCGAGATCGCTCTCGGCGACCCGTGGGACGGGCGTACCCTGGAGTGGACGATCCCCTCCCCTCCCCCCGAGTACAACTTCCGGCAGGTCCCCTTCGTCACCAGCCTGGACGACTTCTGGAACCGCAAGTACAAACAGGACCGCAAGGGCCGGCCGGTGCGGGTTCCGGTGGGCGGGGCCGAAGAGGTGGCCGAGCCGGAGGAAGCGAACACTCCCAAGATCCACATGCCGTCGCCCTCGATCTTCCCGCTGGTGGCGGCTGTGGGGATGCCGCTGATGGCGTACGCCGTGATACTCAAGTCGTGGTTCGGCTTTGGCGCCGGGGTCGTGGTGTGCCTGGCCGGGTTCTACGGCTGGGTCCTGGAACCTGCGTCGGAGGAGCCGGCTCACCCGTCCTAATCCGGCTCCGGCCGCTGCTTAATGCTACCCTCGAAGGCATTAAGCAGGAGTGACGGACGTGGAACTCACAACGGGCCTCAAAGAGGTCGACGACCTGATCGGCGGCCTTCAGATCGGCGACAACGTCGTCTGGCAGGTCCTCCAACCGGTGGAGCAGGCGATCATTCGGTCGTTCGTGACCTCTCCCTCCTCCGCCGGACTGGTCTACCTGACGTTCACCGAACCGGCGGCTGCGGTGCTCGAGCGGTACCGGTCCGCCTGGCTCGACCGGGACGTGCTGCTTCTCGACTGCTTTCCTCGCACGGGCGGCGCCGGCCGGCCGCGCAAGGGCAGGCACCGGATCGTAACCGTCCAGGACCCCGGGGAGCCGGCGTCTGTGGTCGAGGCGCTGAAGAACGCCGAGGGCACGTTCGGCCCGGGAACGGCGTGGTTGTTCGACAACCTGACGGCTATTCAGGACCTGTGGGGGCCGGAGGATGCGCTGGCCCTTTTTCTCGAGCACTGCCCGCGGCTCTACGAGCTGCAGACCGTCGCTTACTGGTTCCTGAGGAAGGAGGCGCACGACGCGTCGTTCCTGGCCCGCCTTCAGCGCACGACGCAGGTGGTCCTGGACACCAGCCCGTCAAACGGCCACCACTACCTGAAGGTCGCAAAGGCGGCGGGGCGAATCGACGCCGTCGGCCGGGGCGTGGAGTTCGAGCTGAACGACCGGGGCATCTCCGTCCTCGGCAAGGGCGCCGAACCGCCGCCCCCCACCGGCGAGATGCTCAAGGCGAAACGGCTGGCCCGGGGCCTCTCCCAGGCCGAGCTGGCCCGCCGGGTCGGCATCACACCGAGCGCCCTGTCCCAGGCCGAGGCCGGGCTGAGGGGCCTGTCCGAGGAGACGATGGCCTCGGCATTCTCGGTCCTCGGCCCCGACGAGCGGCCCGCGGCGCTGCCCTACACCGTGGCCCGCCGAAGGGCCCGCAGGTCGCGGAAGCTGGCAACCGGGCTCCGGGCGGAGGACGTGCTCGAGGACGTCTCCAGGATGTCGGTGCACATCCTGGAGTTCGCCGCCGGCTCGACCGGGCGGCGCCCCCCGTTTGCCACCAAACAAAAGGAGGTCGTCGTTGTCATGTCGGGCGTGCTGGAGTTGCAGATCGGAGCAGCCAAGGAGGTCCTGCAGGCAGGCGACGCGATCGTGGTTCGGGACGAGCCCGTTTCGTCCTGGTCCAACCCGGGCTCGTCCGCCGCGCGGGTGCTGTGGTGCATCCTGCCGCCGGCCCAGGGGCCGGCGTAAATTTCGTGGGCCCGGCAGGATTCGAACCTGCGACCAAGGGATTCACTCAACCCGCCGTTACCGGCGGAAGTGGACTATCTCATCACCCTCGTCTCATCCGTGAGGCTGTCCGTTAGGGCGCGGGACGCTCTTGCCTGTCATTAAGGGAGCTCGGGCGTTCACCCATCCCTCAGGTAGTCTCTGCACCTTCCGAAAGTGTACTTCCGGCTTGGCTCAGGGTTGCCGGCGCCTTTGACGGCGCTGAAGGTTCCCCTGAATTCATCCCGTTCCTTGTCCCACGTTTCCGTGTGACGGCACCATTTCGATGAGTCCCCTGCTCTAACCGCTGAGCTACAGGCCCTGCAGGCCCATAGTACTTGTAATCCCCCCCGGCCCAACCGACCGATCCGTCCTCGGCGGTTGCGGTGAAGGCATGAACGAGGTCGACCCCCACGGCAGCGAAGCGAACCGACTGATCGCGGAAAACGGCCTGATCCTGAAGGTGCTGGTCGGTTCCGGGGTTCAACGGCACGGCGCTCGGAGGCACGACCGAGCTCACTTGGGACCGCCAGTCGCCCGTCACCGAACGGCGGCTCGGGCAACCTGGCGTTTGTGCCACCTTCCTCCGGCCACCATGCCGACGGCCAGCGAGATCAGCAGCATCGTCCCAAGAAAGCCGGCGATCAGCATCGTTCCCGCCTGTTCGAAGACCGGGGCCGGCGGCGGCGCGGCTACCGCCCTGGTCTCGATGACCGCGGCGGTCGTCTCGTACACCTCCGGCTCGACGGTGCGCACCACCGGTTCCGGCGCAGGCGGCGGGGTCTCCACCGGGGGCGGGGCGACCGGCGGGGCCGCCACCACCGGAACGGGAGCGGGGGCCGGCGCGGGGTCGGGCTTGGGGGCGACCACCTTGTTCACGACCGGTGCCGGTGCCGGGGCCGGCGCGGGCGCAGGAGCGGGAGGCGGCGCCGGGGCCGGGCCGGGGGCCGGGGGGGCGGCGAAACCCTGGCAGGTGACGCCCGGCCCTGCCTTGATGTCGCCCTGTATTACCCGGGGGTCGGCCGGCGGGACCGCGTCGCCGGGGCGGGAGTCGGCGCCGAACTCGATGACGGCTATGGTGCGGTCGAACCCGTTGACGGTGGCGCACGACATCCCTACGGCAGCGTGGGAGAAGGCGGGGTCGAGCAGGTTCTTGCGGTGAAGCTCGCTCTTCATAACCTCGATGTGGGCGAACAGGGGGGTGATCTTGGGGACGCCGAGCACGATGTTCTCGCCGCCCGCCTTGTAGCCGAACCCCCGGGCCGGGAGCACGTCCATGTGGTAGATCTGGCCCTCGTTCGCAAGCTTGAACGCCCACTCCCGGGCGACCTGACCCAGGCGCGGGTCGTGCTGCAGCGGCCGGATCCCCCGGGCGGCCCTTTCGACGTTGGCCAGGTCGAGGATCTGGGACTCCACGCTGGGGATCAGTCCGGGGTCGGCGTGGGCGGCGGCCGGTGAGAGCAGGGGCAGCGTCGATCCCAGAATCAGTCCCATCAGCGCCAGACAGGCGCGTCTGGAAGACATCCACGTGGTCATGGGGGAACCTCCGAATTTAGGTTCCGCCCCTCGTGCTGGACCTAGCTCTTTATCGGCACAATCCGCGCGGCCGTAAACGAACTATGGAAAGTCTTCGCGGTGTCGCGAGGTTCTACTTGGTGTTCAAGGGCTCCGGCTAGATGGAGGGAGGCTGGTTCCGCCGCTGGTTGAGCAGGTAAGCGCCCACTCCAACGGCTCCCAGGAGCGCCAGCAGGCCGACGATGAGCTGGGGAGGAACACCTCCGCCGCCGTCCGAATCGTCGTCGGTTGTCGGCGACGGAGAGGGCGACGCGGTTTCGGTTTCCTCCGGCTCCGGCTCCTCCGACGGCGTGGGGCTCGCGGGAGCCGGCGCCGGGGCGGGGGCCGGAGCCGGGGCGGGGGCCGGTGCGGGGGGAGGAGCAGGTGCAGGCGCGGGCGGGGCCGCCGAACCTGCGCTGGCGTTGATCCGGACGGTGACAGGGCCGCCGAGGTCAAAGTCGGTGTTGACCGAACATCCCCCCGGCTGGCTGAGGTTCAACGAGAACGTCTCGGCGGGCTCGGCCGCGCCGTCACCGACGATGCTGAGAGGGAACGACCGCTCGGTGCTGCTGCCGGTGAAGTTGACCTGCTGGTCGAAGGCAGTGAAGTCCGACCCGGCCCTGGCGGTGCCGTTCACGGCGGTGACCCGGACGTTGGAGTCCTCGACGGCGCCGTCGCGGGAGACGGTCACGGTCACCGAGTCGCCCTCGTCGACCGACTCCTCGGAGACCTCGACGTCGAACCGGTGACAGGCGGCCAGCGCGGCCGGCGCCGGCGCGACCACCAGAACCCCCGTAAACAACAAGACGACTACCAGTCCCAACCGTCGATTCGACATGGCGCCTCCCCGGTATCGGTGGCAAAAGCATTGCGAAGAGGCGGAGCGATTACAAGGGTCTCGAACCGAAAAAAACGAAGGGCGCCCGGTCAAGGCGCCCTTCGCTTTCTGATTCGTACTGGACATAGGAGCCCGAGTTGGATTACAGCACCGGCGGGACCAGTCCGGCATCCGTACCTCGGGGGTGGCCCGGGAGAAATTCGCTGGTGGAAGCCAGCACTCCGACCTAGCGGCCGGTCACCTCCAGGGTCCCGAAAAGACTTTCGCTAATACGGACCACCTCCTTTCTCTGGTGGAAAAATGATAGCCCATTTCGCCGGAGTATCGGTCAAATTGGCCGGGTTTTTTGAAGCCGGGAGACGGCGGCAAAGCGGGGCCTCAGCCCGAGCTGCAGATCTCCTCGTAGAGGCTGCGGGTCAGGCGTCCGGGCTCCACCCCGAGCTCTTCGTCGAGCGCGGTCCGGCACTTCTCGAACTGGCGCAGAGCCCCGGTCCGGTTCCCGGACAGGTGGTGCAGGCGCATCACCCGCCGGTGGGCTCTTTCGTGGGCGCGGTCGTGTTCCAGAAGGATGTGGCCGTAGGCCAGCCCCGCCTCCAACCGATTGGTTGCCTCGCACCAACCCACCAGCTTCTCGAGCAGAGAGACGTAGAGAGCCCTCAGCCGCTCCCGCTCGCGAACGCACCAGTCCTCGTCCCAACCGGCCAGAAGGTCGCCCTGGTACAGGTCGGCCGCGTTCATCAGCACCTGCGCCTCGGATTCGCCGATCTGTTCCGGCGCCACCGTCCGAACCCGGTCGTACGACCTTTCCAGCTGGGCGACGTCTAGCCACACCACAGCCGGGTCTATCTGTATCCAGTCCTTCTCAGTCAGCAGAAGCGGGGTCGAGCGCCCCGCTTTCTCCGGCAGCTTTTGCAGCTGCCAGATGCTCTGGCGAAGGTTCTTGCGGGACTGTTTGGGGTCGCTCTCGGTCCACAGAGTCGCCGACAGCACGTCCCGGTGGTGGGGCCTGTCGCCGAACAACAAAAGGTAGGCGACGATCTGCTGCAGACGTCGGCCCTCCATCTGCGGCCAGTCGCCGGCGGCGGATCGGGCGGCGAACCGCCCGAGAAGGGCGAACGAGTAGGAGCAGTTCAGGGATTGCGCAGGCCAGGCCACGCCCGATCTGCGTTCGTCTGGAGTCGGGCGCGGGGGATTCCCGGCGCTCTCGGTTGCAACGATCTTCTCCAACCTGTTCAGGGTGCGCCGGGGAGCACCCCCGACATAAGAGGGCTTTCCCGCTATCTGTCGAAATACTTGGGGTCAAATCTCTAGTATTCGAGTATGGCTACAGTATTTGGCAGGAACGCCGAGCTCGAGACCATCGACTCCTTCATATCGGCGGTGAGCCGGGGCGCGGCAGCTTTGGTAATTGCGGGGGAAGCCGGCATCGGCAAGACCACTTTGTGGCAGGCCGCGCGCGCTGCAGCCGAAAGCGCCGGGTTCCGCGTTCTGGTCGCCCGGCCCTCGGAGTCCGAGGCCACGTTCTCTTTTGCCGGCCTGACCGACCTGCTGGAGCCGGCGACGGCCCTCCTTCCCTCTCTGCCCACTCCGCAGCGCAGGGCTCTCGAGATTGCACTTCTCAGCGTTGAGGACGATCGGGGTAACCCGGTCGACCACCGCACTGTCGCGGTGGCGGCGCTCAACGTCGTGCGGCTCCTCACCGAGGAGCGCCCGGTGGTGCTTGCGATCGACGACCTGCAGTGGCTCGACCCGCCCACGGTTCAGGTCCTGCAGTTCGTCGCCCGCCGTCTGCGCGGCGACCGGGCCGGCCTCCTGCTCTCCCTGCGCACCGAGGAGGCCACCGACGACCCCCTCTCGCTGGACGCCGCGCTTGAAGGGAAGTCCGTTCGGCGAATCACGGTCGGGCCCATGGTCCCGCCGGCAATCGAGGAGATGCTCTCGGAGCGGCTCGACATCGAGCTGACCCGGCCGCTGGTCGGCCGTATCCACGAGATCTCCGGCGGCAACCCGTTCTACGCACTGGAGGTGGGCCGGGCAGCCGGCGCCATTGATGGCGGCTACATCTCGGGAGCGCCTCTCCCGCTCACCCAAAACCTCCGGGACCTGGTTCGGGGCCGGCTGACCGACCTTTCGGATGCCGGGACCCGGGCGCTGCTGGCGGTTGCCGCGGCATCCAGCCCCACCGTCGAAACCGTGCGCGTGCTTCTGGGGCCCGACGCCGACAGGGGCATTTCCGACGCCCAGCAGGCAGGCACCCTCGAGGTCGAACGGGGACGGTTGAGGCCCTCCCACCCGCTGATCGGCGCCACTGCCTACCTGGAGCTCTCGCCGGAGAGGCGGAGGGACCTTCACGCACGATTCGCCGAAATCGTGGAGGAACCGGAGCAGAAGGCCCGCCACCTGGCCCTGGCGGCCGACGGCCCCGACGAGGAGGTCGCCGCGGCGCTCGAGGCGGCGACCGCTTCCGCCGCCAGGCGGGGAGCACCCGGGACCGCCGCCGAGCTCGCCGAGCAGGCCGCGCAGCTGACCGGCCTCGGGTCGGAAGCAGGCCGGCTCCGCAGGCTGTCGCTGGCGGGTTACCACCACCTGCGGAGTGCCAACCTGCTCCGGGCCAAAAGTCTTTTCGAGGAGGTCGTCAACGACGCGCCGCCCGGCATTCAGCGGGCCAACGCCATGTGCCTGTTGGGTGAGGTCATCTACCTGTTCGGCCGGACCCCCGACGCCATCGACCTCTTCAAGCGCGCCCTCAACGAGGCCGAAGGAGATCCCTGGGTCTTGGCGCACATCGAGATGGACCTGGCGATGACCGGGTTCCAGCTGATCGACTTCGCTGCCTCCCAACGGCACAGCCACGCCGGGCTGGCCCACGCCGAACGCTGCGGCGTCGACTCCCGCATCGGGCAGGCCCTGGGGGTCGCAATCTTCAACGACTGCCTGGTGGGAGAGGGCGTCGACGAGGAGCTGATCCAGCGCTCCCTGGCCATGGAGGACTTCGACGCCCCGACGATGATCTGGGTCGGGCCCACGTTCGTAGCTCCGATGTTGTGGATGTGGAGCGGGCAGGTCGAAAAGGCGCGTGCCGGGTTCGCACGCATGCTGCAGATGCTGGTGGACCGGGGCCAGCACGCCTCCATCTGCCTGATGGGCATCTACATCACCAAGGCCGTCTGGTGGGCGGGGGACCTCCAGAGCGCCGAGAACTACGCCCTGGCCTCCCGCGTGGCTTCCGAACATTCGGGGTGGCCGGCCGGCCGGGCCTTCGCCGCGGTGAGCGGCGCAATGGTGGACTGCCTGGCCGGCCGGTCGGAGGACGCCCGCTTGAAGATCGAGGAGGCTTCGGCCATCCTCGGGAGCCACTCGCCGGTGCGCACGTTCTGGATGATGACCTGCCTGGGGGCTCTCGAGCTGTCGCTGGGCGACCACGCCGCAGCCGACCGGGTGCTCGGACCGTACCTTCCTCTGCTGGAGAGCTCCGGAGTCGGGGAGCCCGGGGTGTTCGCGTTCGTCGCGGACGAGGCCGAAGCCCTCATCGGACTGGACCGGGCGCAGGAGGCCGAGCCCCTGATCGACTGGCTGGCCGAGCGCGGCGCGGCGCTCGACCGCCCGTGGGCGCTCGCAGCGGCCGCCCGGTGCCGGGCGCTCAAGCTTGCTTCCGAGGGCCGGCCAAACGAGGCGATGGAGGCGGCGAACGAGGCGCTGCGCTCGCACGAACGTGTCCCGATGCCTATCGAGCTTGCCCGGACCCTTCTCGTGAAAGGCCGGCTTCAACGCAGGAGCCGGGAGAAGTCGGCTGCGAAGCAGAGCCTCGAGGAGGCGCTGCGGATCTTCGAGGAGGCGGGGGCCATGGCGTGGGCCGACCGCACCAGGGAGGAGCTTCAGCGGGTCGGGTTGCGGCCGCGGGCGTCCTCCGGCCTTACTGCAACCGAGTCCCGCGTCGCCGAGCTGGCTGCCGCCGGACTGACGACCAGGGCGATTGCCGCCGAGGCGTTTCTTGCGCCGAAGTCCGTCGAGGGGGTCCTGACCCGGGTGTACCGGAAGCTGGGCGTGTCCTCGCGGGCCCAGCTCGCCGCCAAGCTCGCCCGAAAGTCCGAACCACCGGAAGCCTGAACCCGGCCGCCAGGCCGCATAATCAACCTCCATGGAGCAAAACCCTGAAGCGTCCGCGCCCGTGTCGCTGCTCATCGTCCGCCACGGCGAGTCCGAGTGGAACGCGCTGGGCCGATGGCAGGGCCAGGCCGACCCCGACCTCTCGCCCCGCGGAGAGGAGCAGGCGGTCCAGGCCGCCGAGGCGCTGGCCGGCATTCCCATCTCCCGCGTCGTCTCATCGGATCTGAGCCGGGCCCGGCGCACCGCAGGCATCATCGCCGAGAGGCTGGGCGTGACCGCGGTAACCGTCGAGCAGGGCCTCCGGGAGGTCGACGTCGGCGAGTGGAGCGGCCTGACCAGACCGGAGATCGAGGAGCGGTGGCCCAAGCTGCTGGCCGCCTGGAGCGAGGGCCGGCTGGAGTGCACCCCGGGCGGCGAGACCCTGACCGCCCTGCGGGAGCGGGTGACCGGCGCCATTCAGAAGGTCCTGGAGGCCGGCCGGTTGCAGAACGGCTCACATCCCGGGGCAATCCTGGTGGTCAGCCACCGGCGGGCGATCTCGGCGTTGGAGGAGGCCTCCGGCGTCCGGCCGGTTCGCGCCGGGAACCTGGCAGGGCGCAGGTTCACCGCCGGCGAGCACGGAGTTTTGGAGCCTGGAGAGCCACTCGACCTGCTGGCCGAGGTCGCTCCTCCCCTCGAAGAAACCCCGCCCTGACCCCGGCGGGTATCGCTGCCACCATATAAACCCGTTTTGTATATAATCCCCGGTTGCCCGTACTTTGCGCGTAGGGGCCTAACGGGGGCTCCCCGCCCCTATCGGACCTGTTCCCTTCGCGTGTACGAAGGAGGTGCATTAGTGCCAGGGCCGTAGCCTAAAAATCCCACTACCAACTCGCGTGTTCATCCCGGCTGCGACGCACGCAGCAGCCCTAAGTCCCCTTATCGGAATCCGAGGAAAATTCCTATCAAGCCATCGGCCACCTAGGGCCGGAAAGGCGGGACAGTATGGCAGTAGACGAGATTGAAATTGGTGGTTTAGGCGCCAGTCGGCGCCGCGTCGAAGACGGAAGGTTGCTGGTAGGCAAGGGCAACTTCGTCGACGACTTCAAGTTGACCGGAATGCTCCACGGCGAGCTCCTCAGAAGCCCCCTGGCGCACGCAAAACTCATCTCGATCGACTACTCGAGAGCATGGATGGTTCCCGGCGTTCACCTGGTCATCACCGGTGACTTCGCCGCCCAGCACAACCTGGCGTGGATGCCGACACTCTCCTACGACACCCAGGCAGTGCTGGCCACAGACAAGGTTAGATTCCAGGGCCAAGAAGTGGCCTTCGTCGTCGCCGACGACCCCTACATCGCCAAAGACGCGTGCGAGCTGATTGACGTCGAGTACGCTCCGCTTCCTGCGATCGTCAACCCAATGCAGGCCATTGCCCCGGGCGCACCTCTGATCCGGGACGACAAGGAGTGGCAGAAGGACAACATCTGCTACACCTGGAACGTGGGCGACAAAGCAGGCACCGACCGTGCCTTCGAAAAGGCCGACAAGATCTCCAAACTCGACCTGTTCTACCCCCGCTCCAACCCCTGTCCGATCGAGTGCTGCGGCTGTATCGGGGACTACAAGCCCGAGACCGAGAAGCTCACGATCTACCTGACCACCCAGGCACCGCACATCATCCGTACCGCGGTCGCCATCGTTGCCGAGCTCCCCGAGCACAAGATCCGGGTCATCTCTCCGGACCTCGGCGGCGGTTTCGGTAACAAGGTGCCGGTCTACCCCGGTTACGTCTGCGCCGTCCTGGCGTCCGTCGTCATCGGCCGCCCGGTGAAGTGGATCGAGGACAACACCGGGAACCTGATCTCAACCGGTTACGCACGGGACATGTACATCCACGGCGAGCTGGCCCTGAAGGCGGACGGCACCATCCTGGCGGCCCGCTACCACGCAGACACCGACAACGGGGCGTTCTTCTCGGACGCACAGCCGACCAAGTTCAAGATCGGCCTGTTCCACTCCGTGACCGGCGCCTACAAGATCCCGGTGGCGTACATGACCGCCCAGGGGCACTACACCAACAAGGCACCCGGAGGTGTGGCCTACCGGTGTTCGTTCCGCATCACGGAGGCCCTCTTCTTCCAGGAGAGGTTCATCCAAAATGCGGCGTACGACATGGGCATGGACCAGACCGAGTTCCGTAGGCTGAACTTCGTGCAACCGGACGAGTTCCCCTACCGGACGGCGTTCGGGTTCCTCATGGACTCGGGTGACTACGAAGCCGCTCTCGACATCGCAATGGAGCAGATCGGTTACCACGCGTTCCTGCGTGAGAAGGAGTCCGCCCGCAACTCGGGACGCCTTCTGGGACTCGGGACGAGCTGCTTCACCGAGCCCGTCGGCGCCGGCAACTCCCGTGAGTACGACATCATCGGCATCAAGATGTTCGACTCGGCGGAGCTGCGGGTCCACCCGACCGGCAAGGCAGTGCTCAAGATCGGCTCCAAGACCCAGGGTCAGGGTCA
>DASTUJ010000040.1 GCA_035759705.1 Actinomycetota bacterium
GTCGTGCCGTCGCCGGAGCCGGTGGCGATCCTGGAAGCCGCCGCCATCCGCGCTTTGGTCGAGCAGGGGCAGGTCGTGGTTGCGGCCGGGGGCGGCGGGGTGCCGGTGGTGCGCTACGCGTCGGGGTTCGGCGGCATCGACGCAGTCATCGACAAGGACTACGCCGCCCAGGTGCTGGCCAACTCGATCCCGGCGGAAGCCCTGGTGCTCGTTACCGGTGTCGACACGGTGCTGCTGAACTACGGAACGCCGGAGCAGAAGCCGATCCACGAGATGGCGGTCACCGAGGCGGAGGAGCACCTGGAAACCGGCCAGTTCCCCGAGGGCAGCATGGGCCCGAAGGTGCGGGCGGCCATCCGCTTCCTGCGCAGCGGCGGGGAGCAGGCGGTGATCACGTCGCCCGAACTGGTCTACGCCTCGCTCAAGGAGGGGGTAACCGAGCTGGAGGGTCAGACCGGGACCAAGATCGTGCGGGTCAAGCCTCTGATTGCGGGCGTCTGATGGCCCGCCGGGTGAAGGTCTTCAACGACAAGTACGTCGACTCGGTGCTGCAGATGGCGGCCACCCGGGCGATGCTCGAGCTGGACGGGGTGAACTGGGCGGCCGCTGCGATGGCGACGCCCGCGAACGTCGAGACCCTGACGGGCAAGGGATTCGACAAGGCCGACCTCGGCGGGGCTGGGGCCAACGACCTGTTCACGGCGGTCGACGCCGAGAACGACGAAGCAGCCGAGGAGGCGATGAATGAGGGTGAGGGCCGGCTGTTCTCCGCTCCTTCGGGGGGCGGCGGCGAGGCGGCGGAGGCCCGGCAGCCCCGGTCGCTCGAAGAGGCGATCGATCTTCAGGCCGGCACCAACGTCGCCATCGTCTCGGTGCCGGGCGACTATGCGGCCTTCGAAGCGCACAAAGCGCTTTCCGCCGGTCTGCACGTCCTGCTGTTCAGCGACAACGTGTCGGTGGCCGACGAGGTCGAGCTGAAGGAGCGGGCCACCGAGCTGGGCAAGCTGGTGATGGGCCCCGGCGCCGGCACCGCCATGCTGGGCGGCACCGGTCTGGGCTTCGCCAACGTCGTCAAGCCTGGGAGGGTCGGCGTGATTGCCGCCGCGGGGACCGGCGCCCAGGAGGCCATGACGCTTCTTGACCGGTGGGGCGTGGGGGTCTCGCACGTCATCGGGCTGGGGGGCCGGGACCTGAGCGAGGACGTCGACGGCCGGATGGCCAAGCTGGCGGTGGCCGCCATGCGGGAGGACCCGGGCACGGATGCGATCCTGCTCGTCTCCAAGCCCCCGGCGGAGCGGGTGGCCAAGGACGTGGTGAAGCTGGCCGGGGACACCCCGATGGTGGCTTCGATGGTCGGGCTGAAGTCGAAGATGGACCTCCCGGAGGGGGTCACGGTGGTGACCACGCTCGAGGAGGGCGTCGTCCGGACGCTGGAGGGCCTGGGCAAGAAGGCGCCCAACCTGACCGAGGGGCTGGCGGCGGACGTCGAGTCGGCGATCGCCGGGCTGCCGGAGGAACGCACGCTGGTACGGGGTCTGTTTTCCGGCGGCACGCTCTGCTACGAGTCGCTGGTGATCCTGTCGGACATCCTGGGGCCGATCTGGTCCAACACCCCGCTGGACAAGAAGCTGAAGGTGCCGGCGCCCCCGGGCAGCCACGTCTTCCTGGACCTGGGGGAGGAGGAGTACACGAAGGGGCGGCCCCATCCGATGATCG
This sequence comes from Actinomycetota bacterium, assembly GCA_035759705.1. Lineage (NCBI taxonomy): Bacteria > Bacillati > Actinomycetota > Actinomycetota bacterium. The sequence continues at coordinate 1,717 of DASTUJ010000040.1, forward strand.
ACCCGGAAGCCCGGATCGAGTGGCTGCGGGAGGCGGCGGAGGACGACCGGCTGGCGGCGGTGCTCATCGACGTAGTCCTGGGCTACGGCGCCCACGCCGACCCGGCCGGGCAGCTGGCGCCGGTGTGCGCCGAGATCGTGGGGACGGGCGCCCAGGTGGTGGCGTACGTTCTGGGAACCGACCAGGACCCCCAGGGCTACGACCAGCAGAGGGCGACCCTGCGGGAGGCCGGCTGCACGGTGGCCGCTACCAACGCCCGGGCGTCGCTGGCCGCAGCGGCGATCGCCCTTCGGAAGCCGGAGCTCGTGGGGCAAAATTTTGGGGGATAAGGTCATCACGACCTACTGGGAGGGCGGCTACCGCTGCCGGATCCCGGTGAGGAAGTTCGAGATCATCGCCGACGAGCCGCCCGAAGACGGCGGGACCGACACCGGTCCGGCGCCGACCGACCTGTTCCTGGCGGCCCTCGGCTCCTGTTTCACCATGGCGGTCTACCACGCAGCGAAGAAACGCAGCGTCGAGCTGCCCGACCTGGCGGTGACGACGACCGGTACCTACGAAGGCCTCCGCTTCGCCGAGATCAAGGTCGAGGTCGTCTCCAGCCACCCCCGGGAGGAGCTTCAGAAGTTCGTCGACAAGGCGATCACCTGGTGTTACGTGTCGAACACCTTGAACAGCAACGTGAAGCTTGATTACGTGATCAGCGAAGCGCCAGGATGAGGTAGTCCGACGAGAAGGAGGCACCATGGCGGATTTTGAAGCCGGCGACTGCACCTGCGAGTCGTCCCCATCGTGCAGCGGTTCTTCCAACTGCACCTGCATCTGGTTCGAGAACACCAGAACCTGCATCTGCAGCTGCACCGACGAACCGATAATGCTAAAAGCGAGGGTCGCATCCGATGAGCGGGTAGTCGTTCGAACGAAGGGTATGGACCTGGGCGACCTGGCCCATATCTTCAGCCAGATCTCCGACACGCCGCTGATGGTCCCGGCCGAGAGGGTCAAGGAGAAGATGACTGCTCAGTACCTGGACCCGATTCCGCTCGGCGATCTCCTTCAGGCGTACGGTCTGGTGCCCCGGAACGGATCGCCGGCGGCCTGACTCAGCGCTACTTGCCGGCCGTTTCCCGGGCTAGCTCCAGCAGGCGCGTCTCCGCCTCCCGGTAGCGGGCCTGGCGCTGCCTGGCCTCCTCCTCCAGCTGGTGGGCCTCCACCCGGCAGTTGCCCGCCATCTCCCTGACGATCGGAGGCGCCGCCCCGCCCGGTGAGGTCCGCCCGAAGGCGATCTTCCGTGGGTCCAGCACGTCGTCCAGGTCCCGGTCGGCAAGGCCGAGCGGCCGGCCGATCTCCCGGGTCGCCGCCTCGTCGAGCATCTGGCCGGTCAGGTCGATGCCCCTCAGGCCCTTCTGGGCGGCATCCCTAACCGTCGTGCCGACCACCCGGTATGCGGTGCGGTAGTCCACCTCGCAGGTCTGCATCACGTACTCCGCCAGGTCGGTTGCCTGGGAGAAGCCGCCCACCAGCGACTCCCACATCCGCTCCGGGCGGACCTTCAAGGTCGCCACGACTCCACCCATCAGGCGGGTGACCCGGGCCGCCAGGTCGAGCGACCTGGGGACCTCGCCGTAGGCGAAGATCAGGTTGTCGGTCCGGGCCGAAGGCGTCTTGACCACCGCCAGGAGGCCCGCCAGCCTACCGATCAGGACCCCGGCCGCACCGCGGACGATCGACAGCGCGTACGGATTGCGCTTTTGGGGCATCAGCACGCTGGAGCGGGTGTAAGCCTCGGCCAGGTCGACGAAGTCGAACTCCTGGCTGTCCCAGATCTCGAGGTCCTCGGCGAGCTTGCTGAGGCCGGTCACCAGGCTGGTGGCGGTGGCCAGGAGGTGGACGAGCGTGTCGGTCTGCCACATGGCGTCACGGGTGTGCTCGATGACCCCGTCGAACCCGAGAAGCTCGGCGATCCGGGGGCGGTTGGGGTTCAGCCTGCTGCCGTTCACACACCCGGCGCCGCCGGGACTCTGGTTGACCCAGTCGGCGCCCGGGACCAGGCGGGTGCCGTCCCGGAGGGCCGGGTAGGCGAAGGTCAGGACGTAGTGGCCGAAGGTCGACGGCTGTGCCTGCTGCAGGTAGGTCTGATCCGGCATGACGGTCTCGGCGTGCCTCTCGGCGACGCCGGCGGTCTTCTCGACAAATCCGGCCGCGTCGACCGCCAGACCGGTGACGACGCTGCGCAGCCACAGCCGCAGGGCGACCCGGCCGGCCTCCCGGCGGGGGCGCCCGGCGTGCAGCCAGCCGGCGTCGTCGCCGATCTGCTGGACGAAGTACCTTTCCCGGCAGTTGTATGGGTCGCCGTATAGCGGGTCGTAAGGGAACTCGTCGGCCGGGATCTCCTGGACCTCGAGCAGAAGTTTCAGCAGCCGGGCGGCGGCCTTGGACGGGATGATCCCGGATTCGATGAGAGCCAGGACGTGCGCCATGTCGGCCAGGTTGTAGCCCTCGTGGAGGAACGGGGCGTCGGCCACCTCGATCGCAAAGCCGGCCTCTATCAACTCCGGGGCGGGGCCCTCGGTGGGGTATCCCATTGACACTTCACGCAATGTCGGGCTCCTTACGGTTGTCGGGCCATTCGTCGGTTTCGTCTGCACGCTCCCTGCGGCACCGGGCGACAACTTCGTCCGCCATCTGGGCGCAGAGGCCGGTGTCGGCGGGGCCGAAAAGGGAATCGGCCGCCTCGGTTGTCAGGTGTTCGCCGAGCAGGTCTGCGAGGGACTCTTTGATCGACAGGCCTTTCCGCCTGCCGTCCGCCAGGGCCGTCTGCAGCTCGGCCTGGGCGGTGTGTTTGCCCAGGACGGGGGACAGCAGCGACAGCGCCCGCTCCGAGACCTCCCAGCCGTCCAGGTTGCGGCGCATGGCGGCTTCGTTGACCTCCAGCCCGCCGAGTATCTTCAAGGCGAACTGCAGGGCCGTCCCCGTCAGGAGGCAGACTTCCGGTAACGCCACCCACTCCGCCTTCCACGCCCGGCCGTCGCGTTCGTGCTCGGTGACGGTCCCCTCGAGGATCACGGCTGCCGAGGACCGCGCCAGACGGGCCAGGGTGACCAGGTGCTCCGACAGTTCGGGATTGCGCTTGTGGGGCATCGTGATGCTGCCGACCCCGGCCTCCCCAGCAGGCTCCCGGAGCTCTGCGATCTCGGGGCGCTGAAGCTCGTAGACCTCGTTGCCGATCCGCCCGAGGGTAGACGCCACCAGCGCCAGTAGGTGCGCAAACTCTTGGACGCGGTCCCGCGACGACGTCCAGGAGATCCCCGGGTCGGCCAGCCCCAGCCGCTCGCAGAACCGGCGGCGTAGGTCGATGCCCTGGTCGCCGAAGAAGGCCAGGGAACCGACCCCACCGCCCAACTGTCCTGCCAGGCAGCGGCCCGGGAGTTCCCGGAGCCGGTCCAGGTGCCGGCGCGCCTCGTCGGCCCAGCCGGCCGCCTTGAAGCCGAAGGTGATGGGGGAGCCGATCTGGCCGTGGGTCCGGCCGGCCATGACGGTGTCGCCGTGGGCTTCGGCCAGGTCGAGCAGGGACGCCTCTACCAGCCGCAGGTCCCGCCACACGATCCCCCCTACCCGCTTCATGGTCAGCGCGGTCCAGGTGTCGGTGAGGTCCTGGACGGTGGCCCCGTAGTAGACCCACTCCCGGGCCTCGGCCGGGAGGACCCCTTGCAGCCCCCGGATAAGCCCGAGGGTAGAGTGGCCGGTGGCCCGGGTCTCCCGCACCACCAGGTCCATGTCCAGCAGTTCGACCCGCGCCGAGCCGGCGATCGCCTCAGCAGCCTCCTCCGGGATCAGGCCGAGCTCTGCCTGGGCGCCGGCCAGTTCGGCGAGAATCTCCAGCCAGCTCTGGATGCGGGCGGTTTCGTCGAAGCTCGCCCGCAGCTCGTCGGTTCCCCACAGGTGGCCGTAGAGGGCCGAGTCGGTTATTCGGGAGCCCACGCCGGTTCAATCGCGTCGACCAGCGCCTTCAAGGCGTCGTAGACCTCGGCCAGGGAGGCCCCCCACGGGACGGTGACCGTGGTGCCTGTCAGCTCGAAGCCGGTCTCCAGCAGGCAGCACTTGGTGAGCGTCGGAGGGACCTCCTCCCCGTCCTCCCGCGGGAGTGCGGCCAGCTTGCGGGGACAGAAGTCGATGTTCGGGGGCTCCGACCCGTAGAACCATGAGTGGATCTGACGGGACCGGGCGCAGCCGACCAGCGTCCAGTCCCGTTCCGCCGGCCGCTGGTCGAGGTAGGAAACCATGGCGCCCGCGGGGGCGGCCCCCGAGCCCCGGCACGGGTACAGGTAGTGCTCCGACGGTATCTGGGAGGCCAGGGCGACGAGATCTGTGATCTCCGGCTGCAGTTCGACCGGGGCCAGCCCCTCGGCGGTCGACAGGACCCGCCGCACCTGGTCGAGGAGCTTGGGCGGCGACGGGGGAGAGACGTCCACCACCCGTACGGGGATGGCGGCGGGGTCGAGGATGAAGTTGATGTGCTCGTACAGCCCGTGGACGACCACGCACCGTTTGCCCGGGGCCATCTCTGCGGCCACCCGGGCCAGGTCGGAGGGGACTCCGGTGTCGGCGTCGGGCGCGTGTACCAAGGCGCAGTCGTCGGGAGCCGCCAGGACCTCCACGTTCCGTATTTTCAGGAAAAGCTCGGGGCCGTCGTCCTTGCGTACCCTGAGGAGGGCGGTCTGGTCGCCGTTCCGGGCGACTATGAACTCGGTCGTCCGGTAGGCCTCACGGCCGGTGAAGTGTTCGATCAGGCGTGCGGGCTCCAGCGGGAAGTCCAAGTCGCTCACACTGACTCCCCGGTAGCGACCGGGGGTGAAGTTTGTCATTTGACGAAGGTACCAATCGTGTCTGCCCGCAGCCCAAGGCGGAGGGTCTCCAGCCCCAGAACCTCGGCCGGGATCACGTTACCGAGGTTTACGTCGGGGCCGAATCGCCGGATCAACCAGGCTTGCTGGGAGCGACGGGGGGCCTCGAATATGACCTTGCCGGCGCCTACGGCGGTCACCATGGCCTCGACGACATCCTCCCGGACCTTGCCCTCGGAGGTATAGAGGCCCACCGACCCGGTTTCGCGTCCCTCGCCGAGCACCCAGGAGGCACCGGCCGCGATGTCGCCCGCCGCCTGCTCGGCCCACTCCGAGGCGGATACCGCAGCGGTTGGGTCCTTGGAGCCGACCTCCGAAAAGACCTCGAAATGTTCGGCGGCTTTGGAGATCAGGCGACGCTTTTCGGGCACCGGCATGTCCAGGGCGCCGTTGGAGACCTCGACGCAGGGGAGCCCGATGTCGGCCGCCCACGCCAGGTACTCGTCCTCCTTGCCCTGGGACCAGGCGACCTCGAGAAGCGTCCCGCCCAAACAGGCCCGGATGCCCTGGCCGCCGAGCGCCTCGACTTTCTTTCCGATCACGGGGTCGATGTAACCGGTTCCCCAGCCGAACTTCCAGAAGTCGATGAAGTCACCGGCGCTGTCGATGAAGCCGGCGAGGTCGTCCAGATGCATGCCCTTGTCGAGCACGTGGGTGAAGCCGGTGGACCTCGGTTTTTTCTCCCGGGACGGTAGCTTCAGAAAGTTGGGCACGTTCATCTCCTATAGGAAATGGCAGTACTACTAAAGTTTAAACGGTATCACCGCGACCACCCAACCGCCGGGGGATAACGGCGATTCCTTCGCCCGGCTCGTGCACGATCCGGACCGGCGTCCCGTAGTGCTTGAGGATCAGCTCCTCGGTCAGGACCTCCTTCGGGAGCCCGGCGGCGCAGGTGCGTCCGGAGTCGATCAGCAGCAGGCGGTCGGAGAACTGGCCGGCCAGAGTCAGGTCGTGGATGGCCGAGAGGACGGTAAGCCCCCGTTCTGCCCGGAGTGAGTGAACCAGCTCGAGGATCTGCTGCTGGTATCCGATGTCCATCCCTGTGGTCGGCTCGTCGAGGAGAAGTACCGGGGCCTCCTGCGCCAGGGCACGGGCGACGATCGCCCGCTGCTGCTCCCCGCCGGACAGCGACCCCAGCTTTCGGTTGGTGAACAGCTCCAGGCCTGCCGCCTCCAGCACCGAGGCCGCCACCGCACGGTCGTGCCGGCCTTCGGTCGCAAGGTACGGGATGTAAGGGGTCCGCCCGAGCAGGACGTAGTCCTTGACCGGCATCTCCGGCGGGACCACCGGGTCCTGAGGGACGTAGGCGACCAGCTTCGCCAGGTCCCGCCGGGTGATCGAGCCGGTAGACACGCCGTCGAGCAGAACCTCTCCTGAGTAGGGGAGTAGCCCGGCGACTGCCCCGAGCAGGGTCGTCTTACCGCTGCCGTTCGGGCCGATCACCGACGTCCAGGTCCCCGCTGCGACCTCCAGGTCGATGCCGGCCAGCACCGGGGCGCCTCCCAACTCGACCGACAGACCCCTGAGCTCGATCACCGGCTGCGCACCCCCGAACGAAGGAGGACGGCAAAAAACGGCGCCCCGAAGAACGCGGTGACCACGCCGAGGGGCAGCTCGGCCGGGGAGAGGACGGTCCGGGCCAGCAGGTCGGCCAGGACCAGAAAGGCGGCGCCGAAGACCAGCGAGAGCGGGAGGACCAGGCGGTAGCTGCTGCCGGCCACCAGGCGGACCGAGTGGGGGACGATGATGCCGACGAACCCGATCAACCCCCCGGCGGCGACCGCTGCGGCCGTCCCGAGGGTGGCGGCGGCGATTACCCAGAGCCGCACCCGCCGGGCCGGAACGCCGAGGCTGCCCGCTTCCGAGTCCCCGACGCTCATCACGTCCAGCAGCCGGCGGTGCAGCAGCAGGACCACCGAGCTCACGACGACGTACGGAAGAATCAACCGCACGTCCCTCCACCCCGAGGTGGCCAGGCCGCCGAGGACCCACCGGTAGACGCCCCGGAACGTGTCCTGGTCGCGTTGCTGGACGAAGGTCTGAAGCGCAGTGAGGAACGAGGCTACGGCCACACCGGCAAGGATCAGGGTCACCGCGCCGGAACCGCCCCCCGCCGAGCGGCCCAGGAGGTACGCCAGCCCGACTCCCAGAAGCGCCCCGGCGAAAGCGGCCGGCGGCACCATCCCACCCGTGCCGGGGCCGAGGGCGATGACCAGCGTTGCCCCGAGCGCCGCCCCCGACGCCGCCCCCAACAGGTACGGGTCGGCAAGCGGGTTCCGGAAGACTCCCTGGTAGGCGGCGCCCGAGGCCGCCAGCATTGCTCCGACGAGTGTCGCGAGGAGGACACGGGGCATCCGGAGCTGCCAGAGGATGGCGGCGTCCCGCTCGGAGAGGCGGGTGCCCGTCTCGAGAAGCGGCAGGCGGGCGGCGACGTCCGACAGGATCCTGCCCGGCGATATCGCCACCGGCCCTACTGCCGCCCCCGCAGCGACGGCCGCCAGCAGGCACACGATCGACAGCACAAGCAGGCGACCCGGAAGGACGGTGGCGGCGACCGCAGGCTCACCGGCGACAGCCGGCCGGGGCCGGCGCAGCGCTATCACGGGCGCCCCGGCTCCAGGCTTTCGGCGATGGCCTGAAGAAAGTCGACGGTGCGGGGGCCCCACCGGGAGGCGATGTCGTCGTCCAACGGGAACACGGCGCCTTTCTCGACCGCGTCGATCTGGTCCCACCCGGGCCGGGCCGCCACGGTAGCGGCCGATTGACCACAACAGCGGGCATCCGCCAGGAAGATCAGGTCGGGGTTTGCCTGGACGATGAATTCCCCGGAGAGTTGAACGTAGCCCGTTCCCGCTGCGTCGGCGATGTTCTTCAGTCCCAGCAGCCCGTAGACCTCACCGATGAACGTCTTCGAGGTGGCGGTGTAGTAACCCTCGTCGAGTTCGTGGTAGTAGCTCGACTCCGGCTCCGCAGCCGACTCCGTGATCGCTGCGATCCGTTCCTTCATCGACTCGACCAGCCTCGATGATTCCGCCCTCCGCCCGGTGGCCGTCCCGAGTTGTGCGATCTGGCGGTATGCGTCCTCCAGCCGCTCGGCAGCAGGCTGAAGGAGCGCCGGCGTCCCCAGCGTGTTCAGCGCGTCCCGTAGTTCGCCCGGGTCGCTCGAGTACACGACGAGGTCGGGACGGTAGGAGGCAAGCGCCTCGATGTTGGGCGTGTACCCGGAGAGTTCGGTTCGGGGCGCCTCCACCGGGTAGCTTGACGCCTCGTCCACGGCAACCACCTGGGGACCGGCCCCGATGGCGAACAGGATCTCGGTGGCGGTTGGTGAGAGGGAGACGATTCGCTCAGGGCGCCGGGGCACCCTGACGGGGTTGTTGCCCGCCTCGATCGTCACGGGGAACGATTCGCCGGATTGGGAGGTGGACGGGGGCTCCGAGCAACCTCCTGCGATGAGTGCCAGGGTAACGAGCAGGGTGACCCGCCTGACCTTCGAGGGTGCGCCCAACCGATCCTCCTTCCAGGTGCATCCCACGTGGCGCCCATCCTAGCGACGTTGGAGCGCCTTCGGCGGTTCGATCCCGCCCGAAAGGGTAGGCACCGGAGGTGGACTTCGAAGAGGTTATAGGCAAGGTAGGCCTGGTCGTGGAAACCGCCGGGGTCGCGGTCATGGTGCTCGGGCTGATCGGAGCACTGCTCGTATACCTCGGCAGGATGGCGGGGCGCCGGGACGACCCGGCGGAGCTGTACCGCCGGGCCCGGGTGTCCGTCGGCCGCTCGATCCTGCTCGGCCTGGAGCTGCTGGTTGCCGGGGACATAATCCGGACCGTGGCGGTCACTCCCTCCTTCCGCTCGGTCGGCGTGCTGGCGGCGATTGTGGCCATCCGGACCTTCCTGAGCTTCACGCTGGAGATGGAGATCTCCGGCAGGTGGCCCTGGCAGAAGGAAGAACAGCCGGCGCAGTAGCTCCTCAGGGCAGCCGTTGGAACCACAGCAGGCTGAAGGCCGCGGCTGCAACCAGGAAGACCGCCGCCAGGCCTGCGACCTGGGGGGTCAACTCCTTTCGCTCCTCCCGGAACCCGAGGGACGACCCCATGCCGACGTATACGTCCTCCAGGGACTCGGAGGTGGTGGACTCGAAGTACCTGCCGCCGGTCATTTGGGCGACGGCCTGCAGCTCTTCCGGGTTGAGCCGGATCCTCACCAGTTGCCCGTCCGCCTGTGAGAGCACGCCCGTTTCGGTCCCGACCCCAATGGAGTACACCGGCACCTGGATCTCCGCCGCCGCCTGAGCGGCCTGGACCGGCGGGGCGCCCCGGTTGGTCTCGCCGTCCGACAGAACCAGGATAGTGGCGGGCACGTCGCGCCCGCCCTCCCGCTCGAGCTTGATCTGGTCGACTGCAACGGCGAGGCCGTCGCCCATCGCCGTGCCGCCCGCGACCCGCAGGTTGTCCAGCGCCTCGTCGACCACCGTCTTGTCGGCGGTGAGCGGCGTGACCAGGCTTGCGTAGTCGTTGAACGCCACCAGGCCCACCCGCATCCGCCCGGGCAGCTCGTCGACGAACTCCTGGGCCGCCTGCTTGGCCGCAGTGATCCGGTTGGGGTCGAGGTCCCGTGCCGCCATCGAGCCGCTGACGTCCATGACCAACATGATCGACGCCTGCTCGCGGGGGACCCTGATCCTAGCCACCGGCCTCGCCGCCGCCCCTATGAGCAGGATCAGGGTGATCAGGAACAGGATTGGGGCAACGTGGCGCCGCCAGCCGGGGCGTCTGGGCGCCACCGTCTCGAGTAGCTCGAGGTTGGTGAACCGGACCGCGTACGACTTCCGGCGCTGCTGGAGCACCAGGTACAGGCCCCCGAGCAACGGAACCAGAAAGAGCAGCCACAGGACCCACGGCGTGATGAAGGTCATTTGGAGGCCCAGGAGACGGCGGAGGCCGAGGCGCCTCCCGGACGCCTGCGGGCGAGGAAGGTTGTGAGGTCCGAGAGCCAGTCCCGGTCGGTGGAGACCACCAGGTGGCGGGCCCCGGAAGCGCCGATGTCTTCCTGCCGCTTCTTGATCTGCTTTTCGGCCGCCTCCTTGTACATCTCCATCAGCTCGGGCCGTGAGGTGTCCAGCTCCAGCTGCCGGCCGGTTTCCGGGTCCTGCAGGATCAGCGGGCCGACCGACGGGATGAACGCCTCCCGGGGGTCGCCGACCTCCACGGCAATCACCTCATGCCGGTGCGCCAGGCGGGTGAGCGGCTCCTGCCACGACCCGGCGCCGAGCCAGTCGGAGAGGACCACGACCACGCACGGGCGGCGCACCACCATGTTTGCCTCGTCCAGGGCCAGGTCCAGCCGGCTTCCCCGGCCCTCCTCCGGCTTGATCTGGCTCAACAGCTCCAGCAGCCGGAGGGCGGCCCGGCGGCCCGAAGTGAAGTTCATCGCCGCGAGGCGGGCCTCCCCAAACAGCATCCCGCCGATCCGGTCGCCCCGGCGCAGCATCATCGCCGAGACCCCGGCGACCACCTGCTGCAGGAGCTCCTCCTTGGTCTGGGCCGCAGTGCCGAACCCCATGGAAGCGGACCGGTCGATGAGGAAGAAGGCGCTGGTATCGCGCTCGGTCTCGTAGGTCCGAACGTGCGGCTGCCCGGTCCGTGCGGTGACGTTCCAGTCGATAGCCCGGATGTCGTCGCCCGGAAGGTACTCCCGGATCTCGGCGAGCTCGGTTCCCTGTCCCAGGAACGGGCTGCGGTGGACGCCGGTGTTCAGCCCGCTCAGGCGTTTGATTATCTGCAGCTCCATCTCCCGCAGGATCCGTTCGGCCGACGGCAGCTTCACCCGGGACTGCGCCGCCGGCGCAGCCGGGCCGATTCGGATCCGAGTTCCCAGGCGCCGCAACCGATCGTTTGTTGGCGGCATCGGGCTGCTCAGCCCTCGCCGTTCGCCGGAGGCTCGGTCTTGCCCCGGCCGATGATGGACCAACTCGGGCGGTTGTAGTTGAGCGTCTGCACGCCGGGCACGGGGAGCTTCTCCCGCACCCGGGCCAGGATGTCGTCGACCGAGATGCCTTCGGCCAGCGCGCGGTACGAGGGGACGATCCGGTGCCTCAGCACGTCGGGCGCCAGATGCTCGACGTCGGAGGGCAGCAGGTAGTCGCGGCCCCGGAGGACGGCCAGCGCACGGGCCGCCAGGATCAGGTTGATCGGGGCCCTCGGGCTGGCCCCGTACTGGATGTACGGGTCGATCTCGTCCAGGTTGAAGTCCTTCGGCCGGCGGGTGGCGCTGGCGAGCTTCACCGAGTAGTCCCGCAGGCGCCGGTCGACGTAGACGTTTTTTGCAAGCTCCTGGGCGCCCTTCAGGACCTGGGGGTTGAGCACCTGGCTGGGAGGCGCCGGAGGCTGCATCGCCCGGTCGACCACAGTCAGCTCGTCGTGGTACTCGGGGTAGTCGACGAGAACCTTGAGCATGAACCGGTCGAGCTGCGCCTCCGGGAGGGGATAGGTGCCCTCGGACTCGATCGGGTTCTGCGTTGCCAGGGTCAGGAACGGCTCGGGCACCGGGAACGACGTGCCGCCGATGGTGACCTGCCGCTCCTGCATGACCTCGAGGAGCGCCGACTGCACCTTGGCCGGCGCCCGGTTGATCTCGTCGGCCAAAAGGAAGTTGGCGAACACCGGCCCCAGCTCCACCCGGAACGTGGCGTTCCCGGGCTCCAGCACCCGGGTTCCCACCAGGTCGGCCGGGACCAGGTCCGGGGTGAACTGGATGCGCTTGAAGACCCCGCCGAAGACCTGGGCGATGGTGCGGACGGTGAGCGTCTTGGCCAGGCCGGGAACGCCCTCCAGGAGCACGTGGCCGCGGGCGATCAGCGCCGTGATCACCTTCTCAAGCATCTCGTCCTGCCCGGCGATGACCTTCTTGATCTCGTAGCGGGCCACCTCGAGGACCCGCGCCGCCTCCTCGATGGACGCGGGAGAGGTGTTGAACGCTCCGGGGTGAATCGGGTTGGTGTTCTCGATTTCCGGAGGTCTCCAGCTGTGCGAGCTCATTCGTCTCTCCTGAACGGGTTGCCGGACCGCCTGGGCGCAGCCCGGATGGCCCGGTGGCGGTTCGATCCCGCGTTGCCTCTCCACCGGGATGGTTGCTGCGCCCTTAGAGGGGACCAGCCGGACCTGAGGACTACCTCAGCGCCGTATTAGATAAACCTGAGAAACCACATTTGCATTCCCCACGGCCCTCGTTTTGAAGCGGAGTTGCAGGGGTAGCCCTATCGGGCGCAATCGCGCTCTACACCCCAACCCAAGCAAGGAGTCTCAAATGGCCGATGACGCAATCGTGAGCAACGAAGAGGTAGAGATCGAAACCGAGGACGGCGAGGTTGAAGAGCTGCCCAAGGTCGGGGAGGGCGAGCCCGTCACCACCACCACGGTCGCCGAGGGTTCCCCCGAGGTCGGGGCCTAGGAAACCTCCCAAGCCACAGAACGGCCCCACTCCGAGTGGGGCCGTTTTGTTGGTCACCGCAAACTAGGCCGACCAGGGGTAGGTCTGCTGCTCGCCCTCCCGCTGCGGTTGCTCCGGGTGCAGCGGTGTCAGCGCCCGGGTCTCCTCGAAGTACAAAAAGGCGTCGTAGCGGTCGCCCATAACCGTCGGCACCCAGGTCCCGAAACGTTCGTACCCGGGACTGTAGACGGCCCCGATCGCCCGGTGACCTCGCTTGGACGACAGCCAGGGTCCGCGCCGGCCGGCGGGGAAAACCAGCAGGGCCGGCTTCCCGACGGCCCGGTGGAGGAGGTCCTCGTGCGAGCCGTCCGGCGCCTCGGGGATCGTCTTTCGGCGCAGCGTCTCGCCCCACAAGTCTGCCGCGGCCACGGTGCCGCGGTGGCCGCCGAACCCGACCAGCACCACCCCGTCGCCCGCATGGCGTTCCCTGACCAGCTGCCCCAGGCACCATGCCGGCCGACCGGGCGTACTTGCTCGTGTCCTCTCCGAAGGGCTCGAAGCACCGTACTGCCTGCTTGGCCGTTTCGAGCGCATCAGGATGCTCCGCCTTCAGGTACTCGAGCACGGTGTCCAGCGACTCCCACAGCGAGTAGACGTCCAGCCCATAGAAGCCGGCGGGGCGGCGCGACGCGCGGTTGTGGTTCCTCAGCCGGCCTAAGAACGCAGCGACCTCCTCGTTGGCCCACATCCAGGCCGGCCAGCGCTCGAAGTCGCCCAGCACTTCCCGTGCGGTCCGCCCGTGGTCCGATCGGTGCTTGACCCAGCGGTTCACCCGGTAGCAGTCGGGCCAGTCGCCCTCCACGGCGACGAAGGAGAACCCCTTCTCGGCGATGAGCCGTCTGGTGATATCCGCCCGCCACGAGTAGTACTCCGAGGTTCCGTGGGACGCCTCCCCGAGCAGGACAAACCTGGAACTGCCGATGCTGTCGAGCAGCGGATCCAGGTCTGAGCCCGATGCGAGAGGGCGGGCGAGGGCACGGATCTCCTCCATAGCCTGGTCGCTCACGCCGGACTCCCCAGGGCCTTGCCCATCAGCCTCTCGACCTCCTCGTCGGTGGTCTGCGAGAAGTCCTGGTACCACGACCCGACCGAGAGGA
>DASTUJ010000041.1 GCA_035759705.1 Actinomycetota bacterium
ACCGCCAAGGGCGGCATCGTGATTGCGATCCAGGAGCAGCTGGGCATCCCGGTGAAGGCGGTGGGCGTCGGCGAGGGCATCGACGACCTGGAGAACTTCGACCCGGAGGCCTTTGTCACGGCGATGCTGGAGTAGCTAGGAGGCTTTAGGCTCCGCGACCTCAGTTGCCAGGCGCCTGATCTCTTCGAGTTCGACCGGTCAAACGACTCCAACGAAAGCTGCTCAAAGTAGCGGGAATGCGTTCGCTTCAGAGACTCCAATGAGGATGACCCGAGGACTATCACCTCGATATTTGGCTCATCTTTGTGTACTCGCTCTAGAACAAACCGTTCCTGCAGAGCGATGTCTCCCGACCCGGAATCGAACTCCTTGAGGCTCAAGGAGTCTCCGGATGTCCGGTCGTACACGATCAAGAAATGGTTCATGGATTCCGACGTCATCCCTGATCGAGCGAAAATTGCCATGATGCTGGACTTCAATTCTAAGAGATTTGCCGGAGTCTCAAACTTGAGATGGCCGGTCGGCCACCATCAGCTTGCACGGCCCGTCTTTGTCCTCATAGGTCCCCAAGTGACGAAAGCCGGCCTTCTCCAGGGCCCTCCATGAGGCGACATTCGCCTCGTACGGGTTAGCTCCGACCTGCGTCCACTCCGGGTGCATCCCGAAGACCACCTGGTCGACAAAGGCCTTGATCATCGCCGGACCGACGCCTTTGCCCCGAAGCTCCGGTTCACCGATCAGGTAGTCGATCCCAACCGCAGAGCGATCCATGCCGAGTTCCCACCAAGGGGCACACTCCTCGGGAGACCCGGAAGTCTCCCAATGTTGGATCCAGCCGATCTCCCGGCCGTCCAGAAGGGCCAGCCAGTGTTCTGAGTCGTCCCGCTTGGTTGACCCGTAGTCCCGGACCACGCCCTCCCAGGAGACGTCGTCGCCCTCCCACCACTTCACGACGCCGGGCTCGTTCAGCCAACGATGCATCAGGGGCAGGTCATCGTCGGTCAGCCCTCGAAACGTGATGTCCATCCGGCAAACGATACCGTCACAGATCGCCCCTACAATGGCTAAATGTTCGATGCCCTGGGCGACCGCCTCGATGACGTCTTCAAGCAGCTCCGTGGACGCGGGCGCCTGTCCGAGAAGGATGTAGAAGCCGCGCTCCGCGAGATCCGCCTGGCGCTTCTCGAGGCCGACGTCGCCCTGCCCGCAGTAAAAACCTTCCTCAGCCACGTCCGTGAGAAGGCGGTGGGGGAGGAGGTCCTCAAGTCCCTCACCCCGGGCCAGCACGTGGTCAAGCTGGTCCACGACGAGTTGATCGACATCCTCGGCGGCACCCTCTCCCCGCTGAAGATGGCCAACAAGCCCCCGACCGTGATCATGCTGGCCGGCCTGCAGGGTTCCGGTAAGACCACCCTGGCCGCCAAGCTCGGCGCCCACCTGAAGAAGAAGGGCAGCAAGGTGATGCTGGTCGCCGCCGACCTGCAGAGGCCCGCCGCCATCCGCCAGCTGGAGGTTCTCGCCGGCCAGGCGGGCGTCCAGTTCTTCAGCGGCGAACCGGGGGAGACCGACCCGGTCAAGGTCGCCCGGGCCGGCCTGGAGGAGGGCCGCCGCAACGCCGACGTGGTGATCGTCGACACCGCGGGCCGCCTCGGTATCGACGAGGAGATGATGGCCCAGGTCGCCCGGGTCCACGACGTCGTGCAGCCGAACGAGGTCCTGTTCGTCCTGGATGCCATGACCGGTCAGGACGCCCTTCACTCCGCCAAAGCGTTCTCGGAAACCCTGCCGCTGACCGGCATCGTCCTCACCAAGATCGACGGAGACGCCCGGGGAGGCGCCGCCCTGTCCGCCACGACCATCACCGGCGTTCCGGTCAAGTTCGCAGGTATCGGCGAGAAGCTGACCGACCTGGAGCCCTTCTACCCGGACCGGATCGCCTCCCGCATTCTCGGGATGGGCGACGTCCTCAGCCTCATCGAGAAGGCCGAGGGCACGATGTCCAAGAAGGAGGCCGAGGCCCAGGCCCGCAAGGTCATGGAAGCCCGTTTCACCCTGGAGGACTTCCTTACACAGATCCAGAGCGTGAAGAAGATGGGCGGCATCGGCGACCTCATGAAGATGCTTCCCGGCATCCCGGGCATCGGCAAGATGTCGAACATCGACGTACAGGACCACGACGTGGCCAGGATCGAGGCGATCATCCGCTCGATGACCCCGCAGGAGCGAAACGACCCCCGGATAATCTCCGGCAGCCGGAGGGTCAGGATCGCCAAGGGGTCGGGCAGCCAGGTCCGTGAGGTAAACGATCTGATCAAGCAGTTCGACGCCGCCCGCAAGATGATGAAGCAGATGATGAAGTTCGGTGTGGGCGGCGGCAAGAAGGGTAAGAAGGGCTTCAGCCTGCCGCCGGGGCTGGGTATGTAGGCAGCGACCGGCGGATGGGGTTGGTTGAGGTCGTCCCCAGCCAGGCCACCCCGCCGGTTCGCTGATACACTGCCCTAATGGTAAAGATAAGACTCCGCCGCATAGGCAAGAAGAAGCAGCCAACCTACCGGGTGGTAGTCGCGGACTCCCGCGCACCCCGTGACGGCCGGTTCATCGAGTCGATTGGTACGTACGCCCCCCGCAACGAGCCCTCGATAGTGCAGATCGACAACGAACGTGCACTCGAGTGGATCGGCAAGGGCGCACAACCGTCGGCCGCTGTGACCAAGCTCCTCAAGATCTCAGGCGCTCTCGATGAGAAAGGCAAGACCCTCTCCGCTTCTTCCGCAAAATGAGCTCGCGTGAAACGCTCGAGTTTGTCGTCTCGTATCTGGTTTCAAACCCAAACGATGTTCGGATAGAAGAAGAGGTATCAGGTCGTACGATTATGTACGACCTGTTTGTGCATCCCGACGACGTCGGGAAGGTCATCGGCCGCAATGGGCGTATCGCCCGTGCCATCCGGGCCGTGGTCAAAGCGGCTGCCCTGAGGGAAGACCGCAACGCCATCGTGGAGATCATTGATTAGCGCCTCCGGGCATTGGAACTGATCGTGGCGTCCGAAGAGTCCGAAGAAGAGTCCGAGTACCTCCTGGTCGGCCGGGTCGTCAAGCCCCACGGCCTGCGTGGTGAGGTCCTCATCCGCGTCCTGAGCGACAACCCAGATCGCTTCGCCGCCGGCGCCGAGCTGCTGTGGGGACCCGACCTCGACTCCGCCGAACCCGTCACGATCGTCTCCTCCCGTGACCATAAGGGCGCCCTGCTGGTCTTCTTCGAGGGTATCCACAGCCTGGAGGAGGCCGAGCCGCTAAGGGAACGTCTGCTGTTCGTCGACGCGTCGGAAGTGGACGACCTGGAGGACGAGGACGCTTTCTGGGAGCACGAGGTCATCGGACTCGAAGTGGTCCACGCCGACGGCCGGGTGCTCGGCAAGGTCGCCGAGGTCTTCACCAGGCCCGCCCAGGATCTGTGGTCCATTGACACGCCCTCCGGCGAGGTCCTTTTCCCAGCCGCCAAAGAGCTGGTGGTCTCCGTCGACCTGGACGCCGGCAAAGTGGTGATCAACCCACCCGAGGGGCTCTTTTGAGATTTGACGTCCTGACGATCTTCCCCGAGGCGTTCGAATCCCCGCTCAAGGTCAGCCTGCTCGGCAAGGCGATCCAGGCCGGCATCCTCGAAGTCGGCGTGCACGACCTCCGCAACTGGGCCCCGCTGCCGCACCGCAAGGTCGACGACACGCCGTTCGGCGGTGGAGCCGGGATGGTCATGGCCCCGGGGCCGGTGGTCGACGCGGTGGAGGCGGTGCGCAAGCCCGCGGGCCGGGTCCTCCTTATGGCCGCAGCCGGGAGGCCGCTAACCCAGGCGCTGGCCGCCGAGCTGGCCTCCGAGGAGCAGGTCGTCATGGTCTGCGGCCGCTACGAGGGCATGGACGACCGCATAAGACAGGTGCTCGGCGCCGAGGAGATCTCGATCGGTGAGTACGTCCTGGCCGGGGGCGAGATGCCGGCCCTGGTGCTGATCGAAGCGGTCTCCCGCCTCATCCCGGGCGTGATGGGCAACGCCGGCTCACTGGGCGAGGAGTCGTTTGCCGACGGCCTGCTGGAGTACCCGCAGTACACCCGGCCATCCGAATACCGGGGGCTAGCCGTTCCCGAGATCCTGCTCTCCGGCCACCACGCAAAGGTGGTGGCATGGCGGAGGGAGCAGGCGCTCAGGCGTACTTTCGATCGGCGGCCCGAGCTGCTGAAATCGGCTTCCCTCACCGACGACGAGCGGCGAACGGTGGAGGGCTGGTCCGAGGAGCCCTAGCTGTCCCATCGGGGGCGATGGGCGGGAGGTTCGGCTATCATCTGTACAAGCGCATCTTCTGCGTTCCACTTTCGAAAGTCTCTACAGGCTTTATGACCCGACCCAAAGGGGTGAACACATGACAAGGACGGACGTTTTGCTGCGCCCCGTCTTGAGGGAGGATCTACCTGATTTCCGCCCCGGAGACACGGTCAAAGTCCATGTTCGAGTTGTTGAAGGCACACGGGAGCGAATCCAGATCTTCCAGGGCATCGTCATTCGGCGCCAGGGCTCCGGAGTCCGCGAGACGTTCACCGTCCGCAAAGTTTCCTTCAACGTCGGCGTCGAGCGCACCTTTCCGGTCCACTCGCCCATTCTTGCGAACATCGACGTGGTCACCCGCGGCGACGTGCGCCGGGCGAAGCTCTACTACCTGCGCTCCCGAGTGGGCCGTGCGGCCAAGGTAAAAGAAAAGCGATTCTGACCTGATGCAGACCAGGTCTGGGTCCGAGCGACTAGCCGAGCATCCGAAAAAGGAAAAGCAGACAGTTGGGCAGTTCTTCAAGGAGCTGCCGGTACTGGTCGTCGTGGCGCTCGGCATCGCGATCCTGGTCAAGGCCTTCGTGGTCCAGGCGTTCTTCATCCCCTCCGGTTCCATGGAGGACACCCTGAAGATCAACGACCGGGTCCTGGTCTCCAAGTTCACCTACCGCCTGAGCGAGCCGAAGTACCCGAACGTTGTCGTGTTCGAGTCGCCCCTGGCCGAGCGCATCCCGGAGCCCGAGAAGGGCCCGTTCCAGGCGGTGGTCGACAACGTCATGCAGGGCCTCGGCCTGCAGTCCTCCGAACAGGACTTCATCAAGCGGGTTATCGCCACCGAGGGGCAGACCGTTCAGGTCAAGCTCGGTTCGGTGTATGTGAACGACGTCAAGCTCGATGAGCCCTACCGCAAGGATATGAATCCGATGCCCGACTATGGCCCTACGACCGTCGGTAAAGATAAAGTGTTCGTGATGGGGGACAACCGGAGCAACTCAGAGGACTCGCGGGTTTTCGGCCCCATCCCCAAGTCGACAATCGTCGGCAAGGCTTTCGTCCTTATCTGGCCCCTGAACCGATTCCGCTGGCTTGGATCCAGCTGATTTCGTCTCGCAGGTTCCGGTTCGAGCAGGTCTAGAACATGCCTGAAAAGTACGTACCCAAGTACCGGGCCCCCAAGAGGTCCGGCTTCGGGCGGTCCAGGAACGGTGACGGCGACTACAAGCCGACCCGCCGCAAGGAACCCGCCGAGGCGCCCCCGGCCCACAGTTCCCACGTGATTCCCAGAGAGGCGCCCCCGAAGGCGGCTGCGGCACCCGAAACCATCGCCCCCCGGGTACAGGCGCCACCTCCCCCTGCACCAAAGCCCGCCATCCCGGTTGCCCGGAACGTCGAGGACCTCTTTGCGCCGGATCCAGTTGAGCCGGCGCCGAAACGGTCGTCGGAGGACGACTTCAACTCATTTGTTGCGAAGAAACCGCCGGAGCCCGCCCCCGTTACGCTGAAGGCGTCGCCGGCCCCCACGGAGTCGCTGAAGCCGCCGGTTTCCACCAGCTCGGACGACGACGCCCGCCAGGCGGCCCGGCAGGAGTCGGGCTCGACCCTCGTCGACGCCCCCTTCGAGGGCACCAAGGTCAAGTCCGCCATCCGGGGAGGCAATGAGGCCTGGGACCCGTTCCTCAAGGACCCCGAGCCGGAGCACCGGCGCTTCTCCCGCAACGGCGGGACGACCGACATGGAGAAGCTGACCTCCAGCAAGTCGTCGAAGAGGAAGAAGAAGCGGAAGGACCGGCCCGAGAAGGTCAAGAATCCCGTGACCAGTCACGAGCGGCAGCAGCACCAGTCGCTCGGCCAGTGGTTCAAGGAAATTGTGATCCTGGGGCTGATCGCAATCCTGACCGCGGTGCTGCTGACCAACTACGTGGTCCAGGCGTTCTTCATCCCCTCCGAGTCCATGGAGGACACCCTGGTCAAGGACGACCGGGTCCTCGTCAACAAGCTCATCTACAAGTTCCGTGAGCCGCAGCCGGGCGACATCGTCGTCTTCACCTCGCCGGACAAGAACACGGTTGCCGAGCCGGAGACCGGCCCGATCGGCGAGGTAATGAACGAGGCGGCGCAGGGGCTGGGCCTCAGAAGCTCGATCCAGGACCTGATAAAACGGGTTATCGCGGTGGAGGGCCAGACCATCGAGGTGAAGATCGGCTCGGTCTTCGTGGACGGCAAGCAGATCGACGAGCCCTACCGCAAGGACTTCCTGCCGATGCCCGACTTCCCGCCCACCGAGGTGCCTGAGGGCACGGTGTTCGTGATGGGTGACAACCGGTTCCAGTCGCACGACTCCCGGGGGTTCGGTCCGGTCCCCAAGGACACCATCGTCGGCAAGGGGTTCGCCCTCATCTGGCCGGTCACCCGCTTCACCTGGTTGAGTGCCCCAGAGAGGTAACCTGTCCGGCAATGGATGAGGTGCGTTGAGCGCAACCAGCTATAAGGCGACCTACCGCACCCGCACCTACCGGGTCCGGGGCAAGACGGTCAAGGGGCGGACCAACCCGGTGCCGGGGGTCAAACACGAAGCCGCCCTGCGGCAGTCCGGGGCGGAGCTGATCGCCGGCGTCGACGAGGTCGGCCTGGGGGCGTGGGCCGGGCCGGTGGCCGTCGGGATCGTCATCTTCAACCCGGGGAGCCGGGTCTACAAGGTCCGGGACTCCAAGCTGCTCGACCCCGCGCGCCGGGAGGTCCTTGCCAAGCGGATCCGGAGCCAGGCGCTGTGCTGGTCGACCGGCATGAGCTGGCCGGACGAGATCGACCGGGTCGGTTTGTCCGAAGCCATGCGCCGGGCCGGGGCCAGGGCCCTCGACGGGCTGGCCGTGTGGCCGGACTACTTCCTCATCGACGGCCAGTGGAACTTCCTCAAGACCAACCCGCTCGAACCCCGGGTCAAGATGGTCGTGCGGGGGGACTGCGAGTCGGTCTCCATCGCCTCCGCCTCTATCGTCGCCAAGGTCATGAGAGACCGGCTGATGGCCGATCTTTCGCTCCACTACCCGCCGTACCTTTTCCACCTGAACAAGGGCTACCCGTCGCCGGCCCACAAGTGGGCGCTGTCGGCATTCGGCCCCTGCCCCATCCACCGGAGGCTGTTTGCGCCGGTCCGCAAGCTCGCCGTCGAGGGGACCGAAGGGCGCCTGCTGCCGGTTACCTGCTCTCACACTTGTTCTTCGCCGACCGGGTACGATCAATTGACCGGGAGGTAATTGATGAGTGCCGAAGACCTAGAGCAGTTCGAAACAGACCTGGAGTTGGCTCTGTACCGTGAGTACAGGGACGTCCTTCCCATGTTCCGCTACGTGGTGGAGACCGACCGCCGCTCC
Organism: Actinomycetota bacterium; assembly: GCA_035759705.1. NCBI lineage: Bacteria > Bacillati > Actinomycetota > Actinomycetota bacterium. The sequence goes on from DASTUJ010000041.1 coordinate 7,686, forward strand.
TATCTGTGCAACAGCTACGAGGTTGTGGCCCACCCGAGCGCCGGCTCGGCGACCTGGTTCGAGCTGATCCTGAGGGATGCCTGGGCGTGGGACATCTACCGGCCCACCCGGTTTGTCACCGAGGTCAAGATCCACACCGTCCGGGACCTGAACATCGAGGAGCTTTCCCGGCCGGTGGACCGGAACCCCTCCATGGGAGACCTTGAGAGCCTGTAGAAGTCTTGTCACCGCCCGCCGCTAGTCTGCATCCCGTGACGGAACGGCAACAGGTACAGATGCTCGGCGAGGACTCCGCCGCCGGCCTGCTCGAGGGCAAGGGCATGCTGGTCCTGACGCGCAACTGGCGCTGCCGCTTCGGCGAGCTGGACCTGGTCGCGCTGGACGGCTCGACCTTGGTGTTCGTCGAGGTCAAGTGCCGCACCCGCGACTCCCTCTACGACCCCGCCCTGGCGGTCGACCAGCGCAAGCAGCTTCGCCTGCGGCGGCTGGCGGAGGCGTTCATCGCCATGGAGCGCCCGCAGTTCCGGGACTGCCGGTTCGACGTCGTCTCGGTTGTCGCCTCAAAACCCGTACGCCTGACTCACCTTGCCGACGCGTTCTAGGCCGGCCATGCGGCGCCGCTGGCCGCTGGGGCTGGCCGCCCTGATCGGGTTCCTTCTGCTCGGGTCGATGATCGCCGCGGTGGTCAAGGGGGCCCGGGTCAAGGGTTCGGTTCCCGGCAAGGCGGCGATTCTCGGTCTGGCGGCCACCGGCGACGGTTTTCTCATCGGCACCGCCGAGGGGGTGCTGACTAGCTCCGACGGCAGCACCTGGACGGCTGTGGACGAGTTCAGCGGGGAGTCGCTGGTAGCCGGGGCGGGGTCGGGGGTCGCAGTTTTGAGCTCGGCAACGCTCTACCGGTCTGACGACCTGGAGGACTTCACCGAAGCCGTGCCGGACCTGAAGGGGGTCACCGCGCTGACCGGCACCTCCGACGGAACCGTGCTGGCGGCCCGGGGGCGCGAACTGCTGCGCATCGGTTCTGATGGTACGCAGGACCCGGTTGAATTCGAGAGGGGGCCGCGGGAGATCCTGGCCCTGGCTGTGGGTGAAGGCTCGTCTTCCGAGATGCTCGCCGGAGACCTGTCGACGGGTCTCTGGCGTTCCGAGGACGGGGGACGCAGCTGGGAGCGAATTCTCGAGACGCCCATCCGGGCGGCCCTGGTCGACCGGGCGGAACCCGGCCGCCGTCTCATCGGAACCGCCGGGGGAGTGCTTTGGTCGACCGAGACCCAGCCGTGGCAGTTCACCGACCTTCGGGTCGCAGTTGAGGCCCTGGCAGAGACGGACGACGGGTACCTGGCCATCACGTCGGACCGGCTGCTTTTCGAGTCGGCGGACGGTCTGGAGTGGAAGGTCCGTCCGGCGGGAGCGCCCTAGCCAAAAACCTGTCACACCCCCTGCTTATGGTGGGTCCATGTTCGCCAAGGTTTCCTCCGTTGCGGTCGTCGGCATGGATGCGCGGCCGGTTGACGTCGAGATCGACATCGGCCAGGGGCTCCCGGACTTTCACGTCGTCGGTCTGCCCAGCACCGCCGTCAAGGAGGCGCCCCGGCGGGTAAAGGCCGCGGTCAACAACTCCGGCCGCTGCACCTTTCCCCAGCGCCGGGTCACCGCCAGCCTCGCTCCCGGGGACCTGCGGAAGGACGGCGTCCTGTTCGACCTGCCTCTGGCCATCGGCGTCCTGGCTGCTATGGGGAACCTGAAGTTCCCGGTGCTGGACCGTTACGGCATGGTCGGCGAGCTCACCCTCGACGGGAACCTTCGGCCCATCCGGGGAGCGCTGGCGGCGGCGCTGGCGGCCCGGGATCACGGTTGGGAAGGCCTCGTCGTGCCCAGGGCAAACCTGCTCGAGGCGGGCCTGGTTTCCGGGATCAACGTGGTCGGCGCAGCCAATCTCGCCGAGGCGATCGACTTTCTCGGGGGCGGTCTGACGCCGTGCGCTGCCGGCCGGGTGAGCGTTGCCGAGCTGCTCGGTTCTTCGCAGTATCGCGGACCGGACCTGTGCGAGGTCCGGGGCCAGGCGCACGCCGTCCGGGCAATGGAGATAGCCGCGGCCGGGGGTCACAACCTGCTGCTGGTCGGGCCACCCGGGTGCGGCAAGACGATGATGGCCCAGCGCCTGCCCGGCATCCTCCCCCCACTGTCCGAAGAGGAGGCCCTGGAGGCCACCCGGGTGTGGTCCGTGGCCGGCATGCTGGCGCCAGAGCAGGCCCTGATTACCGAGCGGCCCTTCCGGGCGCCGCATCACCACGCATCGGCCGCGGCAATCATCGGCGGAGGAAGCTACCTCCCGCGGCCGGGCGAGATCTCGCTTGCCCACCGGGGGGTGCTGTTCCTTGACGAACTGCCGTTGTTCTCCCGGCCGGTACTGGAGGCGCTCCGCCAGCCTCTCGAGGAGGGCAAGGTCCGGGTGGTCCGGCAAGCGACCCGGGTCGAGTACCCGGCGGACTTCAGTCTGGTGGCCGCAGCGAACCCATGTCTATGCCCAGGAGGGGGAGGTTCCTCGGGGCAGTGTGGCTGTCCGCAGGGCCGCCTGGAGGCGTACCGCTCCAGGCTGTCGGGGCCGCTGCTCGACCGGGTCGACCTGCAGGTTGAGGTTCCGCGGCTCACCCAGGACGAGCTGTTCGACCTGGAGCCGGCGGAGCCGAGCGCCCTGGTCCGGGACCGGGTGATCCGGGCCCGCTCCTTCCGGGAAGGACGCTTGGAGAGCGGCCCCGATGCAACCGGGCTGGCGGATCTGGACACCACGGCGCGGCGGTTCCTTCGCCGGGCGCTCGGCTCGATGGACACCTCGGCCCGGGGGATGGACCGGGTGGTGAGGGTCGCCAGGTCCATTGCCGACCTGGCGGCGTCGATGCAGATCGAGGAGCAGCACCTCGCCGAGGCGCTCCAGTACCGCCGGCCGGTTTGGGGCACCCAGTGAACCTGCGCACCATCGGCCGCCGGGACCCCGAGTACCCGCCCCTGCTTAAGGAGGTCCCGGAGCCGCCCGACCTGATGTGGCTCGCCGGGAAGCCGCTCGAACCTGCGCCCGCCCTCGCGGTGGTCGGCACCCGGCGGGCCAGCCGTTACGGGCTGGAAGCTGCCTTCTGGCTGGCCCGGGAGCTGGCGGCCTCGGGCATCACCATCGTCAGCGGTCTCGCCAAGGGGATCGACGGAGCCGCCCATCGGGGCGCCCTGGCGGCCGGCGGCCGTACTGTCGCCGTGATGGGGTGCGGACTGGACATCTGCTACCCGGCCCGGCACCGGGATCTGTTCGACCGGATAGCGGCTAGCGGGACGCTGGTCTCGGAGTACGAGCCCGGCACCCGGCCGATGCCGTACCACTTCCCGGTGCGCAACCGGATCATCGCCGGGATGTCGCTGGGTGTCGTTCTGGTCGAGGCGTCGGGGACCGGTGGGGCGATGATCACGGCCCGGCTCGCAGCAGAGTACGGAAGGGAGCTGTTCGCGGTTCCCGGCGCGGTGCACTCGCCGGTTTCGATCGGCCCCCATCTGATGGTCCGGGATGGCGCCCGGCTTGCGGCGTCGGCGGACCAGATCCTCGAGGACCTGGGGATGCTGCGGAGCTCTCCCGTAGAACTCCCAGGGCCCGATCTTCACCCCGATGAAGCCCGGGTGCTGGCTGTGCTGGAGGCCGAGCCCCTGCTGCTCGACCTGATCGCCCGGCGCGCTAAGATGCCCGCCTCAACCGCCGCGGCGGTGCTGGTGAAGCTGGAGATGGCGAAGCTCGTAAGCCGGCGTCCCGGGGGCCGCTACGCCCGGGCGGTAGACGGAGGGCTGCCGGCATCGGCTCAGTGAGGTAGTCGCTCAGCCGCAGAAAGTGGCAGATAGCCGGCCGCCGGCCTGCGTTCGACCCACGACGCGCAGGTGCCCTGGCTATACTCAAGTAGCTTATGAGCGTAAAAATTCGATGAATGCGGGGGCTTCGGTCGCTCCCGGCAGCGGCGGGTCGGGTACATCGGTGGATACCGGTGTGGTTGACGACGACGACTTCGACGAAGACGATCTAGAGGACGACGTACCTCCGGCGAAGACCCTGGGACCGGTCGACGAGTTGTGGACCGAGTTCAAGTCCACCGGGTCGGCCCGTGCCCGCGACGAGCTGATCGTCCACTACGCCCCGCTGGTCAAGTACGTGGCAGCCCGTGTGGCCATCGGCCTCCCCAACAACGTCGACCAGGAAGACCTGGCCTCGGCCGGCATCCTCGGCCTGATGGAGGCGGTCAACAAGTTCGAGCCCGACCGGGGCTTCAAGTTCGAGTCCTACGCCGCCGCCCGCATCCGCGGAGCGATCATCGACGACCTGCGATCCCTCGACTGGGTCCCCCGCTCGGTCCGGTCCCAGGCCCGCAAGGTAGAGGAGGCCCTGAGCAAGCTGCAGGACAAGCTCGGCCGGACCCCGACCGACGAAGAGGTCGCCGAGGAGATGGAAGTCACCGTCCGCAAGCTTCGCTCGATCTACGCCAAGGTCTCGACGATCCTGTTCGTCTCGCTGGACCGACTGATGTCGGTCGGCGACAAGGGCGACAGCGGGATGTCGCTGGTGGACACCCTCGTCGACACCAAAGCCGAAGACCCGCTGGCTTCGGTCGAGGAGAAGGAGATGAAGCAGTTCCTGGTCAAGGCCATCGCCAGCCTTCCCGAGCGTGAGCGCACCGCCATCACCCTCTACTACTACGAAGGTCTCAGCCTGGCGGAAATCTCCCAGGTGGTGGGTGTGTCCCAGGCCCGGATCTCCCAGATGAACGCAAAGTCGGTCATGACCTTCCGGTCCCTGCTGAACAAGGGCTCCAGACGCTGATATCCTGAAACGGCGGCGTTCGTCCAAGCATTTGGAGCGACCCCGCAGAATTTTCGCAACGATGTCCGGGGCGCCCCGAAACACAATTCCTGGCGGCTCGGACTACCGCGCGTGACGCACCGTTCGTGCTCCGGCGATAAGCTAGGGCTACACACTTTTGTCAAGACAATCTTTTTGGGCTGTTGTGTTCAGTCCTGGGAACCGAAAGGAGACGGCATGGCCGTCGTTTCACTAAAGCAACTGCTCGAGGCTGGAGTCCACTTCGGACACCAGACCCGTAGGTGGAATCCCAAAATGCGCCGTTTCATCTTTGCCGAGCGCAACGGGATCTACATCATCGATCTGCTGAAGACCATGACCGGCATCGAAGCCGCGTATGAGTACTGCAGCAAGCTCGTCCAGGGCGGCGGGATCGTCCTGTTCGTGGGCACCAAGAAGCAGATCGCCGACTCCGTAGCCGAAGAGGCAAAGCGCGTGAACATGCCCTACGTCAACTACCGCTGGCTCGGCGGCATGCTGACCAACTTCCAGACCATCCACAAGCGGATTCTCCGCATGCGTGAGCTCGAGTCGCAGGAGGCCCAGGGCATCTTCGACGAGATCCCCAAGAAGGAGGCCCTGGTTCTTCGCAAGGAGCTGGAGAAGCTCCAGAAGAACCTCGACGGCATCCGGGACCTGAACCGCCGTCCCGACGCAGTGTTCATCGTCGACACCCGGAAGGAGGACATCGCCGTTCGTGAAGCCCGCAAGCTGGGTCTTCCGATCATCGCGATC
>DASTUJ010000042.1 GCA_035759705.1 Actinomycetota bacterium
CACCCCCGGCGCCCCTTCCGCAGTGCAGCGATGGGCTCAATAACGACGGCGACAGCGCTCCCGACTACCCGCTGGACCTCGGTTGCTCGTCCGCCGACGACAACGACGAGTCGGGGCCGACCCCCGCGCCACCGCCACCCAGCCCCACCCCCTCCCCCACACCGAGCGAGACCGTCTCGGCCCCAAGGACCTTGCAGCTTCCGCCCGAGGTCGAGACGCTGCTGCCCGGCACGATCGGCCCACTGATCTAGGCATCGACACCAATAAACCGGCCCGCCGGACGTGGCCGGTATAATTCTGCTTCTCCAGAAGCATCCGGTGAGCTCGAAAGGAACTTTCTGGAACCCACCGACCACCCCGAGGCGGAACACGACCCTCAGGACCAATCCGGCACTGCGCTCGATCCCGATAGCGCGGCGGCCCCAACGGCCGCGGAGTCCGACGCCCAAGAACCCGTAGCCGGCGCCGCCGAGTCCGGCGACCAGCCGGCCGCCGAGCCCACGCCGGAGCCCGATCCTCAGGAGACGTTGGTGGAGCCGGGCCCGGGGGCCGCTGCTGCGGTGGTGGAGGACGACGATGTCCTCGAGGCGGAAGAAACCGTGGACCCTGAGCCAGCGGGTGAGCGGCTGAGAAGGCGCCGGGAACCAATCCACGAGCCTCGATCCCGGGTCCGCAAGTTTGTCTACCTCGTGGTCGCCCTGATGCCGTTCGTCGCCTTCATCCTGCTACTCCCACGGGGCGGCGGGATAACCGACGAGGAGCCGGAGAACGACCCAACGCCGACCCCGAGCCTGATCACCAGCACCACCGGGGTCCAGCTTGCCTTCCCCTTCGACATGTCGCCCACGCCCGTCACGCTCGACGCCTCGCCCTCCCCCGCAGCCGAAGATATTCCCCTCGAGGCGCCGGGCAGCACGCAGTGGTCGGATGGAGCAGACAACGACCGGGACGGCAGGATCGACATCGCCGACTCGGGGTGCACCGGCACGCGGGACAACTCGGAGTCGCCCAACCCGGTGCGCCGGACGGCCGCACCGCCGCCTCCCCCTCCCCCGCCGATGCCGGCCCCTGCGCCCGCTCCCGCCTCGCCCGAGCCGCCTCCCGCGCCTCAGTCACCCGACCCGGATCCCCTGCCCCCTCCCGCGCCACCCTCCGCTAATGACTGCAAGCCTCCGTTCGATCAAATCCCGGGCTGTCCAGCTGCCCCAGATACCGAGGACGAGGATGAGGATCGGGATGAATAGACCGACCGTTATACTGGGCGCCAGACCGGTACTGGCTATCCGAAAGGTCTCCTCCTGAACTCAAGCGTTGAATTCGTCCGTGCATCGATGTCCCCCGACACTTCCGAACGCGAGGGCGGCCGATGAACATGGACCGGCTCAAGGACGGGTGGCTCGACTTCACCGACCGCATCGCCAGGCTGGACCTCCCGCCGTTTCTGAAGCTCGGCCTTCTGATCGCCGTGGCGGTCTTGCCCTTTGCCGCCTTCGTGGCCCTGCAGGACGATAGTGAGCCGGAGGCCGAGCCATCTCCGCTTCAGCAGGCAGCAATCGACACGAGCCAGCAGGTCCCTCTGATCTTCCCGTTCGGGGGAAACCCCGAGCCGGTGACGCCGGTGGTTGAGCCTGAAGTCGTCGAGATGAGCCCCAGCCCCGAGCCCACCCCGACCAGGTCTCTCGCAGTCACCCAGTGCTCGAACGGCAGGGACGACGACAATGACCGAATGGTCGACCTGAAGGACCCGGGCTGCTCGTCGCGCACCGACACGACGGAGTCGCCCAACCCGGCGAGCCCTAGGCCCCCTGCGCCACCTCCGCCCCCGCCTCCGGCTTCTCCGCCGGCGCCTCCCCCAGCGTCACCACCGGCGCCCCCGCCCCCGCCGCCTGCTCCGGTTCCCCCCTCCATCCCGCCGGCGCCTCCGTCTCCGACGGGTCCGCCGCCACCCGAGTGCAGCGACGGCCAAGACAACGACGACGATGGAAACATCGACATGGACGATGTCCTCTGCCGCAACCCCCAGGACGACAGCGAGTAGCGGCACCGTCCCCGGCTGACTTGGGGCGTGCAGCTAATGGGTTGAATCAGGGGGACTTGCGCGCTGGGTAGCCGCAGTCCGGGTGGCCTAAGGCTTCTTGGAGCCCTTGAACATCTTGCGGAGCTTCTGGGTGACATCCGGAGGCAGGACCACGCCGTTGTTCTGGGACCTGATCACCTTGAGCAGCTTGATGAAGATCAGGACCAGGGCCACGAACACGAACACCTGGCCCGCTACGAGCAGCGCAATCCAGCCGGGGGCGAGGTCGGCCATAAGTTCGCCTACCTTTGGAAGGAGGCGATAGCGGCCTCATACGCGGTTGCCTGCTCCGGTGTCAGCACATGGCCAAGGCGCAGCAGGACCACGCCATTGCTGTACTGGTACTCGGGAAAGGCAGCGGGAAACTGCTGGCGAGCGAGCTCCAGGGCCTTCTTGCGGTCCTCCAGCTCTCCGGGGTTGCCGAAGATCTCGACGATTCCGCCCGAGTTCTGAAAGCTGATCACGTCCTGGCCCTGCTGCAGGACCAGTGGAAGCCTGGTGTCCTGGAAAATTGCCTTGCCGATGTACTGGCCGGGGCGTCCAAGCCGGCTCACCGGATCGGTCTCGGCGTTGTAGACATTCACCCGTCCGATGGGCAAGCCCGACGCCTTTAGGTGCTCAACGACCGCTCCTGCGTCGATCTGGCCTGTTCCCCCGGTTGTGCCGGGAGTCTTCAGCTCGAACTCGTCGTCCTCGCTTGGAGCATTCTGCTGGCACGCAGCCGCCAGGCAAACCACGAGCAACCCGATCACGATACGACCAAAGAACTTACCGGACAGCAGACCTATCACCCCACTTAGAGATTTTGGACGGTCGGGCCGGACGTGACCCGGACGATTACAGGTTAATCGGTTTTGGACCTGTGACAAAAATCAGGCCCAAGCAAGCGGAATGCTTGCTTGGGCCTGATTGAAGCTAGTTACAAGGCGGCTGCTCTGTTTAGAGAGGCAGTCCTCCGCCTCCGCTGAGGATTCCGCCGAGGAGGTCGTCAATGTCAAGGTCGAGGTCGCCCAGCAGGCCGTTCAGGAGATCGCTCCCGCTGAGGAGGTCGTTCAGGGTCTCGCCCAGGTCCAGGACATCCGTCAGTGCAATGTCCGGGTTGCTCAACAGACATGCAAGCAGTCCGCCTTCGCAGGCTTCGACGTTGTCGTTGTCATTGTCGTTGTCGTTATCGATTGGTACCGGGATGAAGGTGAAGCCCGGGTTCGGGATGAGGTTCCCGCCGCCGATGATTGTCGGGGTGCAGATGGTACCGACGCAGTTGAAGTTACCGGAGCACTGCAGGGTTCCACAGGTGAGGTCGATGTCGCTGGTGTTGGTGGAGTTGCCGCTGGCCTGAGCGGAGTTGGGTCCGGCTACGGCTGCAGATGCGCTGCTGCCGGTGCTGTCCATGTCCAGGCTCTGAGCGCCGCCGGCAACCTGAACGCCGGTTGCGCCAACACCGGAGGTGGTGGTGCTGGCCGAGTGGCCGGGCGTGGTAGCGGTGGAGGTGCTCTGCGTGCTGCTGGTGTTGTTGACCACAACGGTCTGCGCTTGAGCCACAGCAGGCAGCAGTAGTACTAGTGCTGCCCCTAGGACAAACACCATGAGTTTCATTCTCGTCATTCGTCTACCTCCCCAAGAACTGCAAATTCAAATTAAGCGTCGCATATACAGGTATGGCGCAATCCTCGCACTTTGCCTGTACTTATTCAATGAGTAATGTTTCGGGCTCTTGAACTACCCAAACTTCCGAGACCGAACCTTTTTCTGTCGGTCCCTTTTCTATCACACTCGGATTGCGGGCCACCGGTGATCGCGGAGCCAAAAGGCCCTATTAATGGTTAGTTTCAGAGCATTCGAGGGTCGCTTTACCACGATGAGTGGTCGTCGCAGCACAGTGCGCTGGAGCGTTCGCAACAATTTATGAAAACATGGCTTTAAGTAGCCAAACAAGCTTGGACTGCGACACCCCCCGCAGAGTATGCTTCGACCCGTGGTTACGGCCACTTACCTGGACCCCTTGGGGTCCGGGCCAAATTCATACTCAAAACTCAAAATTCGCAGTACCTGACGGAAGGGGAGCAGATGCAGCCCAGTTTGAAGCGAAGCCGCCTAGTTCTAATGTCGCTGATGGTTTGTGGGGCTCTGTTCTTTGCAGCACCCGCCATCGCACAGACCATTCTCGGAACTTTCACCACCAACAGCAGCGGCGCCTTCTCGGGCGCTGTCACCATTCCGGCAGGGACCGCACCGGGCCTCTACGACATCATTGCAACCGGCACCGGCCCTCTTGCGTCCCCCTACCCCCCGACCACCGGCGGCCTCAGCGTTTCCCGCACGGTCGTTGAAGCCGGCGACAGCATCACCGTCGCAGGCTCCGGCTTTGCCCCCAGCACCACGGTCACCGTAAGCCTGAGCGCTCGCCTCTCCGCAGCTTCCAACCTGACGATTGCCCAGGTCAGCAGGACGCTTACCGCCCGTATCCGGGTGGTTGCTCCGGGCACCGGCACCGGCGGCGCAGGCGGCAGCGTGATCATCAACAACGACAACCGGGTCACCTGCACCAGCAACGCCTCGGCCACCGCCGCGGCGAACTACACCATCGCTCAGACCGGCGGAAGCATCAACATCAACAACAACAACTCCGCCAAGTGCGAATCCACCGCCAGCGCAGTCAAGGCCATTGCAACGACTCCCGTGGCCACGCCTGTAACCAAGACCCTCGCCCGCACCGGTGTCGACGCTCTGCCGCTTCTGGCAGCTGCACTCGCCACCATCCTGCTGGGTTCGGTTCTGCTGAGCGCCGGTCGTCGCCGTGGTCGCTTCGAGGGCTCACTCGGTTCTGCGTAGCACCTCTTCGCAGCTATAATCGAGCAGCTTCGAACGCGCCCGAAGCTCGTAAAGTTTTAAGGCGAAAGGGCGTAGACCTTGGAACTTCGTGACTATCTGCGCATCCTGTGGGGTCGCCGCTGGCTTATCGCCCTATGCCTGGCGCTCGCCGCAGGAACCGCTTTAGGGTTCTCGGCTCGGATCACACCCACCTACGCCGCGACGGCGAAGGTGTTCGTGGGGCCCAGGACGGTGGAGAAGAACGATGCCGCCGCCGTCCTGCAGGAGCTGACCGCTTCCCAGCAGTACGTCACGTCGTACGCCGAGATCCTCAAGAGCCGCCCGCTGGCGGAGCTGGTCGTCCAAAAGACCGGCTCCCCTCTTACGGCGTCCGAGCTCAGCGAAAAGACGGAGACCAAGATCCTGCCGGACACCCGGCTGATCGAGGTCACGGTCACGGACACCAACGCCTCCCGGGCCGAGACCTACGTCAACGAGCTGGTCGATTCTTTCGTTGCCGACGAGGGCAACCTGTTCGGCGGAGGAGGGGCCATAACCGCCTCGGTCTTCGAGCGGGCGCTAAAGCCCGCCGACCCGGTTAGCCCCAAACCTCTGCAGAACGGCGTCATCGGGGGACTGCTCGGGCTGATGCTCGGAGTGGGCATCGCCTTTGTGCTGGAGCAGCTGGACACCACCCTTCGCAACAAAGAGGACGTGGAGAAGATCCTCGCCCCGATTCCGGTCATCGCCTCCATCCCTCTTTCGCCGACCACCAAAGAGCGATCGTTGTTCATGGAGTCCGACACCAACTCACCTCAGGCTGAAGCCATCCGAATACTGCGGACCAACATCCAGTTCTTCTCGGTCGACCGCCCGGTCAACCGGGTCCTGGTGACCAGCCCGTTCGCCGGAGACGGCAAGACCACCGTGGCCTCCAACCTCGCCGTCGGCATGGCGGCAGTGGGCTCCTCGGTCCTGCTAATTGAGACCGACCTCCGCAAGCCGGTGCTGAACAAGATGTTCGGCGGCCCCCAGTCCCCCGGCCTTTCCGACGTGCTGTCCGGCCAGTCGTCGCTCTCCGACGCCATCCGCCGGACCCGGATCCCCAACCTCTCGATCATCGTGGCCGGCCCCACTCCGCCGAACCCGTCCGAGCTGCTGGGCAGCGAGCGGATGGCCGACCTGATCAACACGGTCTCCGACATGGTCGACATCGTCATTCTCGACACTCCCCCGGCACTTCCGGTCACCGACGCAGCCGTGCTCGCGCCTCACACCGACGGCGTGATCCTGGTGGTCCGGGCCGGCCAGACTCACGCCCACAAGGCGCTGGACGTCACCAAGAACTTCGAGCGCCACGACGTGCGGGTCCTGGGCGTCGCCATCAACGGCGTCGAGCGGGAGATGGACGGCGGCTACTACTACCGCTACACCTACGGCCGTGAGGACGAGAAGGGCGGCAACCGCAGGCGCGGCCGGGAAGCCATGGGCGAGTTTGACGACCTGAAGGCTCCCCCCGTGCGGCCCGCACACCGCCCGGCAGCGCCCAAGCCGGCAGCCCCACCGGCGGCACGCAGGCCCAATGGATCGCCGGGGCCGGCGTTTCGTCCGGACCGGGCCCGTCCGGGTGTCAAACCTCCGTCACGCAGAACTCCCGCAGGGCGAACCGCCGACGAGGCACGCAACGCCGCCTTCCGGGCGAAGCTGCGGAGCAGCCTCGGCGAGCCCGACGAGGACGAGTACCGCTAGAGCTACTTAGGGGACGGCGTCCCCGGGGTCGTCCGCACCGCCGGGATCTTCTGTCACACCCAGCTCGTCGGCGTCCGTCAGGTCCAGATCGTCTTCTGCCACTGCATTTCCCCCTGCCCTGCGCCTGCCTCTACGCCGGCGCCGGCTGGAACGCTGGCGGGCGGCCGGGGCCTCGCCATCGACCTCCGGTTGAGCTTCCGCAGTCTGGGGAGAAGGCTCCGGCGGCTTGACCTCGAGCGAGGGATCGGTGTGCTCCTCTGGAGCCGGCACCTTGATGATCAGGCGGTACTCCTGAGGGGTCGTGGGGACCCCGTACTCACTCTGAAGGGCCCCGATGAGATCGTCCAGGTCCGTACCGTCGGGAGGCAGGGTCTTCAGGCTGGTCGGCAGCGAGCTCATCGAGTCGAGGACCGATGTCTCGCGGGCTGCGGACCTGCCGTGGGATCGGCGGCGCCCGCCCGGGTGTTGTTGCTCCCGCGGCTCCGACAAGTCCTGATTAGCGCTCCGCTGGCCTTCCGGAGCGCCTGGGCCGCGCCGGCCCCTCTTGCTCTTGCGGCGCCGTCCTCCTCGCGACATGGGTCCTAGGCGGGCTGGCGGTCCTCGAAGGGCACCGTGTTGGCGTCCCTCCAGAGCCGCTCGATGCCGTAGAACTCCCGTTCTTCGGCGTGGAAGATGTGGACGACGATATCCAGGTAGTCGAGCAGAACCCACCGGTTGTCCTTCTCGCCTTCGCGACGGTAGGTCTTGACCCCGTTCTCCAACATCTGACGCATCACTTCATCAGCAATTGTTTTCACCTGGCGCTCGGTGTTCCCCGAGCAGATAACGAAGTAATCGGTGATTCCGATCAGCGGTTCGACTTCCAGAATGAGAATGTCGCCGGCCTTTTTTGCCGACGCTGCCTCTGCTGCAATCAGCGCCTTGGAACGGGATTCCTTGTGGATTCGCATCACCCCTTTAGTGAGTAACTGGTACCCCTAGCATAGCTGGCGGCTCACCCATCGGTTCGGTACAAACCGCGCTCGTCGATGAATTCCCGCACTTCACGGGGCAGAAGGTACCGGATAGTCCGGCCTTCGGCCACCCGCTTCCGGATATCGGTCGACGAGATGGCAAGGGCCGGAATCTCCATCACGCTCACCCGGTCCCGGAACAGCTCCCGGTGCTGGTCGCTGAGCGAGTAGCTCGGACGGTTGGCGGCGATGAAGTGAGCCTCGTCCAGGACCGCCTCCGGGTCCTTCCAGGTGAGGATCTCGGCGACCGCATCGGTTCCGGTGATGAAAAACAGCTCTGCCTGTTCCCCATAGAACGCCCGGAATGCGCGGAGGGTGTCGACGGTGTAGGTCGGCCCGCCGCGGTCGATGTCGATCCGGGAGACCGAGAAGTGGCAGTTGGACGCCGTGGCCAGCATGGTGAGCAGGTAACGGTCCTCGGCCGCCGACACATCTCTTTTCTGCCACGGAGCCCCGGCAGGAACGAAAACCACCTCGTCGAGGCGGAACTGCATCCGCGCCTCCTCGGCGCACACCAGGTGGCCGTTGTGAATCGGGTCGAAGGTGCCGCCCATGATGCCGATGCGGCGGGGGGCTTCCGTACCGGTCAAGGCACCACCGGCGGAAGAGGTCCGGTGGTCTCCTCCCCGGGGTCGTACGGTTCCGGCTCAGGGTCGTCCTCCCCCAGAAGCAACCTGGTGATCAGCCGGTAGACCTCCTCGGCCCGGGGCAGGTAGGTCAGGGTGGCCAGGCTCAACTGCTCACCTGCGGCGTCCAGCTTCAGGTCGCCGTATCCGAAGATCCGCCCGAAGATCGACCGGTTGAAGCTCGTCTCCGCCACCCGGGCCAGCCGCACCGCGCTGACGTTCACCGAGATGAGCCCTTCGAGCAGCAGCACCCGCTCGTCGGTGACCACGTAGTAGGACTTCCACCACACCATGGCCTTGTAGACCAGGTACCCCGTCATGGCCAGCGACAGCAGGAGGACGATCTGGTCGATCACCGGGATCGGGTTACCCTCGGTGAGCACGAACGAGATGAGCCCCGTGACGACCAGGGTCCCCATCCATATGAGAATGGGTTTCATCAGAAGGACCGGGTGGCGCCGGGTGGTTCGCAGGATCCGCTCGCCGGGCGCCAGGTAACGGCTGGTGCCGCGGAGGCGGGGGTTCTTCATTCCGGGCTCTTTCGCTTAGCGGATCGATCAAAGTTGTTTCCATAGGATAAAGACTCTTAACGCATGAAACCGCGCAACCCGCCCCGCCTCGCCGTTTTCCTACTCCTCGCCGCCGTGGCGGTTATGCCGGCGTGCAACAGATCGTGGGAGACGGGACGCAACAGCGGCGACCTCCCCAAGGGCACCCTGGAGATTGCGGGCGAGGAGCGGTTGGTCCTCGAGGTCGACCTGGCCCTGACCGGCAGCGCACAGGCCCGGGGCCTAATGGAGGTCGAACAGATCCCCGACGACTACGGGATGGTGTTCTTGTGGTCCGACTCGGCGAAGCACTCGTTCTACATGAAGAACACTCTGATCCCGCTGGACATCGCCTGGTGGGACGCCGAGGGCGACATCGTCGACATCCAAACCATGCAGCCCTGCACCGAAGACCCGTGCAAGACCTACGTCCCCGCCGGCACCCACGTGGGAGCGGTCGAGGTCAATGCGGGGCTTTTGGCGGAGGCCGGCGTAGAGGTCGGGGACAAGGTCACGCTGACCCGGGCGACATAGCTGCTATTAGTGACGCAGGTGCCAGACGTCCGGGGCGACCAGCTCGTCCGAGGCGGCGGGGCCCCAGGTGCCGGCCGGGTAGGGCTCGGTCGGGCTCTTCGGAAGAATCTTCTCTACGATCTGCCACGACCGCTCGATCTCGTCGGCCCGGGTGAACAGGGTCGCGTCGCCGATCATGGCGTCCAGGATCAGCCGCTCGTACGCCTCCGCGGGGGCGCTCATGAACGACTCGTCGTAGTCGAAGTCCATGTCGACCGGAGCCACCTTCATGTCCGGGCCCGGGACCTTGGCGCCGAAGGTGAGGGTGATGCCTTCGTCGGGCTGGACCCGGATGGTCAGGTGGTTCCGCTCCGGGCGGTCGAGGCCGGACGCCTCGAACAACAGGTGGGGGGCGCCGTGGAAAAACACCGTGATGGTGGTGGCCCGGCGGGGCATCCGCTTGCCGGTCCTGAGGTACACCGGCACGCCGGCCCAGCGCCAGTTGTCGATGCTGACCTTCATGGCCGCGAACGTCTCGGTCATCGAGTCGGGCGCCACGCCCTCCTCCTCCTTGTAGCCCGGCACCGCCCGGCCGTCGACCACGCCTGAGGTGTACTGGCCTTTGACCGTCTCGGCCGGGTCGATCGGGCGGACCGACCGCAGCAGCTTGACCTTCTCGTTCCGGATCGACTCGGCGTCGAACAGAGCCGGGGGCTCCATCGCCAGGGTAGCGAGGAGCTGGAGCATGTGGTTCTGGACGATGTCGCGGATCGCGCCCGCGCCCTCGTAGAAGCTGCCTCGTCCCTCCACCCCCACCGCTTCGGAGACGTCGATCTGAACCGACTCGACGTAGCTGCGGTTCCAGATCGGCTCGAACATGCCGTTGGAGAACCTAAAGACCAGGATGTTCTGGACGGTCTCCTTGCCGAGGTAGTGGTCGATACGGAAGACCTGGCGTTCCTTGAAGACCCCGTGCAGCACCGAGTTGAGGTCCTCGGCGGTCTGCTGGTCGTAGCCGAAGGGCTTCTCGACCACGATCCGCGCCCGGTCCGCCATGTCCATCTCGCCGATGCAGTGTGCGATCTCGGGAAATGCCGACGGCGGCGTGGCGCAGTAGTAGAGGCGGCCGCCCTGGGTGCCGTACTGGGCGTCGACCTCCTCGAGGTACTTGCGGAAGTCGACCCAGCGTTCCGGGTCCCCGTAGCTTCCGGAGAAGTAGTCGAGGTGCTCCTTGAACGGCCCCCAGTAGCGCTCGGCGATGCCCGACCGGCTGTGCTTGGAAACCGCCTCCCGCATGTTGGTGCGGAACTCGTCCTTGGTCATCGGCGTGCGCGCAAAGCCCACCACGGCAAAGTTGGCCGGCAGCAGGTTCTCCCGGTACAGGTTGTACAGGGCCGGTATGGCCTTGCGCTTGGTGAGATCTCCGGACGCACCGAAGATAACGATGACCTGGGGGTCGGGTCGCTCTAAGCCCACCTGGGGCCTCCCCCGGAAAGCGCCCGGTTAGACAGAGGCGACGGCGTTGACCGTGAGCTCAATCGGCTCGGAGCGGATGTCGTCCACCACGAAGACCAGGTCGCAGGTGCCTGCGCTAAGCGGGATGCGGTCATCGACGTGGCTCGTGTGCACGGTCGACGACTGAAGTCCGCGGATAAAGATCTGCTGGGGTTGGCTGGCGAAAACCGTCTGGTCGCCCGACATGATCAGGTACTGCTCGAAGTAGTAACCCTGCACGCCCGCGTAGGCACGCTCCAGCGTGAAGGGAAGGCTCATGGAGCCGTCGACCAGGATGCCGAAGCCGTTGGGGTCGTCGTCGGGTGTCACCCGGACGCTCAGCAGTTGCACGATGTGATTGTGGCCCATTTACTCCTCGTTCTCTGAAGGTTTGTGAGGATGATAACCACTGGACCATGTCAATCCCTTTTCGAGTCGGTCCGCCACCTAAGTTCTTACCTGTCCGGTACCCCACACAACGTATCCGGAGGAGGTTAATTCCCTTAGGCCGAGAGGCCCCCGGGCGTGCAGCTTCTGCGTGGAGATGCCGATCTCGGCTCCATAGCCGAACTGGCCTCCATCGCTGAAGCGGGTGGATGCGTTAACGAACACGGTTCCCGAATCCACCCTTTTGGTAAACATCTGCGCGGCGGCGACGTCCTCGGTCACGATCGCCTCGGCATTCGAGGTCCCCCAGCGGTTCACGTGGTCGATGGCCTCGTCGATGCCGGCGACCACCTTCACCGCCAGTACCAGGTCCAGGTACTCGGTGCCCCAGTCGTCGTCGGTTGCCGGCACCGCGGAGGGCCAGAGCTTTTGCACGGCCTCGTCGCCCCGGATCTCCACGCCCTTGGCCGTCAGTGCCCCGAGCGCCACCGGCAGCCAGCTTCCGGCCAGGTCGGCGTGGACCACCAGCTTCTCGGCGGCGTTGCAGACGCTGGGCTTGGAGGTCTTGGCGTTGACGATGATGTTCGTGGCCATCTCGGGGTCGGCCGCCCTGTCGACGTAGACGTGGCAGTTTCCGTCGCCGTCGATGATGTAGGGCACGGTGGCGTTCTCCTCGATCGAGGCGATCAACGCCGGTCCGCCCCGGGGGATGAGCAGGTCGACCAGGCCCTTGAGCTGCATGAGCTCTACCGCCGATTCCCGGGAGGTGTCCTCCACCAGCTGGATGGCGTTCTCCGGCAGACCGGCGGCGGTTGCCGCTTCCACGAGGATCCCGGTGATGCAGACGTTGGTCCGAAGCGCCGACGAGGAGCCGCGGAGCAGGACCGCGTTGCCGGACATTATGCAGAGCCCGGCGACGTCGGCGGTCACGTTCGGGCGGGCTTCGTAGATGACCGACACCACACCGATCGGGCGGCGGATCTTCTGGATCTTCAGCCCGTTGGGCCGGGTCCACTCCTCGACGACCTCCCCGACCGGGTCGGGCTGCTCGGTGATTGTCCTCAGTCCCCCGCTCATGTCGGCGAGACGGCTCGGGGTGAGCGTCAGCCTGTCGACCAGCGCCTTGGTCATCGTCCCCCTGGCGGCTTCCACGTCCTCGGCGTTGACCGCGACCAGGCGCTCCAGGTTGGCGTCGAGGGCGTCGGCCATCTCCAGCAGGGCCGTCCGCCGGACGGCGCCGGGGGTCTGGGCCAGGATCGCCGAGGCCGCCCGGGCGCGCTCCCCCAGGCTGCGCACCGACGTCACGTTAACAATCGCCGAGTCACTCACATCAACACCATCTGGTCGCGGTGGATGACCTCCCGGTTGCCTTTGGTCCCTGCGATCTGCGCCAGGATCACCGAGTCGTAACCCACGAGACCCTTTGCGATCACCTCGTCGCCCACGCTGACCACCTCCACCGCGTCACCCGCCTTGAATGTTCCCTCCACCATTTTGACCCCTGCGGCGAGCAAACTCTTCTTGCCCTCGGTCAGCGCCAGCACGGCGCCGTCGTCGACGACTATCCGCCCCCGGGACTGCTGCGCCCAGGCGATCCACAGCTTGCGCGCCTGCACCTTGTTCGGGCTGGCCTTGAAATAGGTGCCGACGGGCTTGCCCGCCACCGCGTCCAGCACCACGTCCTTGCGCTGCGCCGAGGCGATCACTACCGGGACCCCGGAGAAGGTCGCCATCCGGGCCGCCTCGAGCTTGGAGGCCATGCCGCCCGACCCGAGCGACGAAGAGCCCACGGCCGTCTTCATGAGTGCCGGTGTGATCTCGTCGACCTGCTCCACCAGCTCGGCCCCCTCGTCGTCGGGGTGCGACGTGTAGACCCCCGCCACGTCGGAGAGCATCATCAGCAGGTCCGCGCTGACCAGATTGGCCACGAGGGCCGCCAGGCGGTCGTTGTCGCCGTAGCGGATCTCCTGGGTGGCGACGGTGTCGTTCTCGTTCACGATCGGCACACAGCCCAGCTCGAAGAGCCTGTCGATGGTGTGCTTGGCGTTCAGGTAATGGCGGCGCTGGATCATGTCGTCCTGGGTGAGCAGGATCTGGCCGACCGTGATGCCCTTCGACCCGAGCAGGGAGGCGTACATGTCGATCAGGCGCCTCTGGCCGACCGCGGCCGCCGCTTGCAGCCCGGGCATGTCGGTGGGTCGGCCGGTGAGGCCTAGCGCCTGCATTCCGGAGGCGATGGCGCCCGATGAGACGATCAGACAGTGGATGCCCTGCGAGGACAGCGCCGCCACCTGGTCGGTGACCTTGCGCATCCGCCGGCGATCCGGTTCGCCGTCGGGACCGGTGAGCGAGGTGGTCCCCAGCTTCACCACTACCCGGCGGATTTTCACCGGCTGCCCCTTTTGACCTTGGTCTCCCCCTCGGTGTCGTACGCCTCCAGCGGAGCGGAGCCCTTGGGCCACCAGCTGAAGACCGACTTGCCGATTCTCACCTCGTCCCCGTGCTCGGCGCCCGCCTTGCCGAGAAGAGTCTCGACGCCGGCCCGGTCGATGCGGTTCTGCAGGTAGGCGACTGCCTCGGGGTTGTTGAGGTCGGTCATGGCCACCCACCGCAGCAGCGAACCACCGGTAACCCGCCAGCCGTTGCCCTCCCGCACGACCTTTATGGGGTCGGGGGTGGTCTTGAACAGCTCGAAGCCCTGCGGGCGAGACCGCTCTTCCCGGTACTCGGTGACCACCTGGGCCAGCTTTTTGGTGAGCGGGTAGAGCCCGGTGCCGTCGGCCGCCGAGATGACGAACGCGTCGATCCCCCGCTTGGCAAACTCGGCCTTTACCTCGTTCGCCCGCTCCTCGCCGGCGACGTCGACCTTGTTCAGGGCGACGATGACCGGGCGCTCGGTGAGGTCCTCCCGGAACTTGCGCAGCTCCTCGGAGACGATGTCGAAGCTCTCCAGCGGGTCGCGGTGCTCGACGGACAGGTCGATCAGGTGCACGAACGCGGCGGAGCGCATGGCGTGCCGCAGGAACTTGAGGCCCAGGCCCTTGCCCTCGGCGGCGCCTTCGATCAGGCCGGGGACGTCGCAGACGGTGAAGACCATGTCGCCGCTGCTGACCACGCCGAGCGACGGCTCCAGGGTGGTGAAGGGGTAGTCGGCCACCTTGGGCTTCGCCTCGGAGAGGGAGCCGACCAGGGTGGACTTGCCCACGTTCGGCAGGCCGATGATCGCAACGTCGGCGATCATCTGCAGCTCAAGGCGCAGCCAGTACTCCTGGCCGGGCTCGCCGAGCTCGCCGAAGCTCGGCGCCCTGCGCTGAGACGAGATGAATTTGGCGTTGCCGCGGCCCCCGCGGCCGCCCTTGGCGACGATGATCCGGTCGCCCGGGGACGCGAGGTCGGCCAGGACCTGGCCGTTGTCGTCCTTGATGAGGGTGCCGGGCGGAACCTTGAGCACCAGGTCCGGGGAGCCGGCGCCGGTGCAGTTGTTCCGGCCGCCCTGCAGGCCGGCCTTGGCGATTTGGTGGGGGTGGTTCTTCAGCCAGGAAAGGGAGTTGATGCCGGTGTCGGCCTCGAGGACTACCGAGCCCCCGTTGCCGCCGTTGCCGCCGTCGGGCGCGCCCCGGGGCTGGTACTTCTGCTTGTGGAACGAGACGGCACCGTTCCCTCCTTTGCCGGAGGCAACGTAGATGTGTGCTTCATCGACAAGCATGGGTTACCGCCTATGGGAGAGAAACCTAAAGAGAAAGTGTAGGGTGCCGCGGCCTCCGAAGGAGGGAAGGGCTACTTTTCTTCGGGTGGGATGACGCTGACGAGGTGCCGGTTGGCCCGGTGGTGGTACTTGACGGCGCCGTCCGACAGTGCAAAAAGCGTGTCGTCCTTGCCTTTGCCGACCAGCACGCCCGGGTGGATGCGGGTGCCGCGCTGCCGAACCAGGATCGATCCGGCGGTGACAACCTGTCCGCCGAACACCTTTACCCCCAGACGCTGAGCGTTGGAGTCTCTGCCGTTTCGTGACGCTGACGCGCCCTTTTTGTGTGCCATTACTTCTCCACGGTATCAGAATCGGCGGAGTCGGACGCCTTGGCCGGCTCGGCCTTTTCGGTCTTCTTCGCCTTGCTGTCGCCGATGGAGGTGATCTCGATCAGGGAATACTGCTGGCGGTGACCGGTCTTGGAGGCGTAGCCCGACTTGTTGCGGTACTTGAAGACGGTGATCTTGTCACCCTTGGTGTCTCCAACCACCTTCACGCCCACCTTGAAGTCGGCGAGCTTGTCCGCACCCGAGATCGCATTGCCGTTGTCGTCGACTACAAACAGCGGCGTGAGCGTCAGGGTGGGGTCGTCGCCCTTGAACTTGATGCGCTCGACCTCGATGACATCACCGGCGGCTACCTTGTACTGCTTACCGCCCGTCTTAATGACCGCGTACATGAAAAGACCTCTTTTTCCTTGTTCCCGGGCGCGAGCCAAACCGAATGAGGGCCCGACGATGCCGGATGGATTAGCTACAGCATACCAACCGTAGCTCAGAGGCGCTTCTCGTCCTGTGCTACGGCAGGCGGGGCAGGATGTAGTTGGCGAGGAAGTACAGGATGATGATCGTCATCACCAGGATGAATCCGTACTTCACCAGAGCGTAGTTGGCGAGTCCGTCGTTGCGGGACGACGTGTGGACTACCCTCTGCTCGACGGGCTCTTCAACAATCCGGCGCTCGACTACCGGCTCTTCGACAACTCGGCGGCGAACCGGCTCTTCTTCGTAGATTGGCATTTTTAAGTCCTCCTAGGGGCGAAATCGTGCCCTGTTTCTACCCAGAAGGAGGCAGGCCCAATCCGAGCCGGCTGGTTGTGCTCATATCGAACCACTTGCCAGCGTTATGTCTTAGACAGCATCCCGGATCAAGGGCTCCCGCCACACGTACAGGTACCAGAAGACCGGCATGGCGAGCATGTTTCCGAAGAACAGAACAACGGCCCACAACGCCTTCTTGTCCGCCGGCACCCGGTCCGTCTTGAACAGCAGGCGGATGTACACCGCCAGCAGACCAAATATCCACAGCATCGTCAGGGCGTGCACAACGAAGATCGTCCCGAACATCCTGTCCATCGAGTCGGTGGATCCGGGCTCGGTCGAGAAAATCGAGGCGGCCGAATAGATGAAGAAAGCGAAAAACAGGGCCATGTAAACCACGGGCCACAAGGTGGCGACGCCGAGTAGAAGTTTGTTGGTCCGGGACATAACTTTCCTCACTCCGTCGATCAGCCTAAGTGTAGGGCCAGACTGGCAGGATCGACCATGAAAAAGAGAAGGCCCGAAGACCCTCCCTTTTTACGATGCGGTGTGCGTTAGCCCAGGTCGTGCAGGATCACTCCCCGGCCGTCGCACGGCTCGCACTTGTGGGAGAACGCCTCCAACAGGCCTTCCGAGACCTTCTTGCGGGTCATCTGCACCAGCCCAAGCTCCGACACGCCGTACACCTGGGTGCGGGTCTTGTCCCTGAGCAGCGCCCTCTCGAAGGTGCGCAACAGCTCGTCGCGGTTGCGCTCGTAGCCCATGTCGATGAAGTCGATGACTATGATGCCGCCGATGTCCCGCAGCCTCAGCTGCTTGGCGACCTCCTCGGCCGCCTCCAGGTTGGCGTGCAGGACGGTGTCCTCGAGCGTCGACCGTCCGACGTAACGGCCGGTGTTCACGTCGATGACAGTCATGGCCTCGGTGCGGTCGATCACGATGTGGCCCCCGGACTGCAGCCAGACCTTGCGGTCGATTGCCTTCCGGACCTGCTCGGTCACGTGGTACCGCTCGAACAGCGGCATCCCGTCGGTGTACAGCGACACCCGGTCGCCGAACTCCGGAGCGACCTCCTCCAGGTAGTCACGGATCTGGTGGTAGGACTCCTCGCTGTCGACGATGACCTCTTCCACGTCGGCGGTGAACAGGTCACGGACCACCCGGATGGCCAGCGGCGGCTCGGAGTAGATGAGCTTGGGAGGTTTGGCGCCATCGATGCGCTCGGAGACCTCGTTCCAGATCCGGGTTAGGCGGGTCATATCGCGCTCGAGGTCCTCCTCGGAGGCCCCGACTGCGGCGGTGCGCACGATCATCCCGTGGCCCTCCGGACGGATCCGGTTGGCGATGTCCCTCAGGCGGCGCCGCTCGGCGTCCGCCAGACGGCGGCTGATGCCCAGCGAGTCGCTGTTCGGAACCAGCACCAGGTAGCGCCCGGCCAGCGAGACCTCGGTGGTCAGGCGCGCGCCCTTGGAGCCCATCGGGTCCTTGGTCACCTGGGCGACCACGGCCTGGCCGGACTTCAGCAGGGTCTCGATCCGCGGAGGCGGACCCTCCAGGTCCTCCTCGTAGGAAACCTCGCCCACGTACAGGACTGCGTTGCGGGCCTCGCCGATGTCCAGGAACGCCGCCTCCATACCGGGAAGCACGTTCTCCACCCGGCCGATGTAGACGTTGCCCACGATCGACTCGTCGGCGTGCTTGGCTACGTAGTGCTCGATCAGCTCGCGGCCTTCGAGTACTGCGATCTGGCTGCGCTCTTCACCGGTAGTGACCAGCATCTTGCGCGGTCCGAGCGGAGCGATGTGCTCCAACCGGGGCCGGCGGCTGGTGCGGCGCTTGCGACCGCCCCGGGTGGTCGAGGACGAAGACGAGCTCCGGCTCTCCCGGGTCTCGAGCAGCGGCTCGGCGACCGCCGGAACGGTTGCTCCCCCGGAGCCGGTCCCGTTGGAGGACGGAGTCCCGGCTTCCGCCGGCTCTCCCCCGCCGTTGGTGCGACCCGGCGACTCGCCTGAACCCGACCCACGGCTGCGGGACCGGCGCCTGCGGTTGCGAGTCCTTGCGGTCCCGGCGCCGTTGCCGGACGAGGCCTGGTCGCCGTCGGCGCCCTCGGGGCCCTCCTCGGACGTTTCGGGGTCATCGGTAACAGATTCGGACGATGCTTCGGCCGCCGGAGCGGCCGGAGCCTCCCCTTCTTCGGTCGTCGAAGCGTCGGTGGCTGCGGAACCGCTTCCGCTCGACCGGCTCCTGCGGCGGCGGGGACGACCCTCGCGGGGCGTGGTCGACCCGGAATCCTCGGTCGCAGTCTCCGACGAAGCGGCGCCCAGAACCGGGGCCTCAGCCTCGGCGGCCGGCTTGGTGTCGATAACAGGTTCGCCTTCGGGGGCCGCGGCTGCTGCGCCGGCCTTCCGGCGCGGGGCGCGGGAGCGCCGTTCGGCAAAAGGAACGGTGGGAGCGCCGTCGCCCGCCGGGGCGCTCTCGCTGGCGGGAGTCTCGGCGGGAGCCTTGGCGGGCTCGGGGGCTGCCGGGGCTGCAGCGGCTTCGGCTGCGGCAGCGGCTTCAGAGTCGAGGGTGGCCTTGGACTTGCGGGTACGGGTTCGGGCAACCCTCTTGGGCTTGGCCTCCCCGGCCGCTGCCGGCTCGTCGCCCGTTGCGGCCGGAGTTGCCGGGGCGTCCGGCGGAGCGGCGTCGGCCTTGGGGGTCGTGCGGGCTTTGGTAGCCGCTTCGGCCTTGGGGGCCGGGTCGGTGGATGTGTCGGGCGGTGCGGTGTCTGCAGATGCTGCTTTTGAGGCTGCCGGAGCCCGCCGCTTGCGCGGGGCTCGGGGGGCAGTTGGCGGCTTGTCCTCTACCGCCCCTGCTGGTTGATCATTCAATTTCGCTCCGATCTAAACGAATCGGCGCATATGGATATTCATTACAAGACCGACACCAACAAAGCTGGTGATCAGCGACGTACCTCCATATGACACGAAAGGCAATGGAATGCCGGTAATGGGCATAATGCCGATCGTCATGCCGATATTTACAAACAACTGAAAACCGAGCATGGCCGCAACGCCGCCGGCCACGAGTGCACCAAAAAGGTCTTTGGAAAGCATAGCCGTCCGGATGCACCTCCACAGAACAACGCTAAAAAGTCCCAAAATAAGCAGGCCGCCGAGGAACCCCTGCTCCTCTCCGATGGCGGTAAAGATGAAGTCGGTGCGCTGCTCGGGCACGTAGGCGAGGTTGGTCTGCGTACCTTCACCCCAGCCCTTGCCGCCGATGCCCCCTGATCCAATGGCAATCTTTGACTGCTCGAGGTTGAAACCTGGTCCCTGGGGGTCGACTTCGGAGTCCATGAACGAGGTCAGGCGCGCAACCTGGTACTCGTGCAGGACGTCCAGCCGCAGCGCCAGGCCGCCGACCGCAACGGCCGCCACCACCACGAGGACCATCCAGCGGACCTGGACACCGGCCACCAGCAGCACCGCAAACGCAATGGCGAAGAGCACCAGCGACGAACCTAGGTCGGGCTGCAGGAAGATGAGCGCAGCCGGCACTGCGGCCAGGATCATCGCCTGGATCACCGGAGTGACGCCGGCCGCCGGGCCGTCGTCCCTGCGCTCCCGGGAAAGCACTGCGGCCAGGAAGACGATGTAACCCATCTTCATGACCTCGGCGGGCTGAAGCTGGAAAATGCCGAGGTTCACCCACCGTTGGGCGCCCTTCACCGTTTGGCCCAATGGCGTCAGCACCACGAGGAGCAGGAACACCAGGCCCAGGTAGAGCATCGGCGCGTAGGGCTGCAGCTGCCGGTAGTCGACCACCAGCGAGATGCCGAAGGCGATGGTGGCCAGCGAGAAGAAGATCAGCTGGCGCTTCAGGTAGTAGTCGGGGTCGAGCTCCTGAATGGCCAGCATCGGGGCCGATGCAGACCGGATCGCGATGCAGCCGACCGCCGTGAGGCCCATCACCGCAAGGATCAGCCAGCCGTCGACGTGACGGATGGGCGCCTTGGACGACATCGCCAGGCGGTCGCGCCCCGCGTAGTTGCGGCTTCCGAACTCTGCGAAATCAGTCACCGGCTGCCCCGGTCTCGATCTCCCTCAGCGGCAGGTCGAAGATTCCCTCGAAGATCCGGCCTGCGATCGGGGCTGCGGTCTCGCCGCCGTGGCCGCCCTCCTCGAGCAGGACCGCTACCACGTACTGCGGGTCCCGGGCGGGAGCGTAGGCCGCAAACCATGCGTAGGGATGTTTGTTGGCGAGCTCGGCGGTGCCCGTCTTGCCGGCGACCCCGATGGCGTTCAGCGGGGAGTTCACGAAGGTGCCGGCGGCCGTGCCGACGGTGGTCACGGCCTCCAGGCTGGACTGGATCGCCGCCAGGTTGGCCGGGTTGACCTGGACCGACCGGGACTTGGGCTTCTCGATCTCCCGTACCTCCTCCGTGCCGTCCATGAGCTTCAGCCCCAGGTGTGGGGTGTGCAGGGTCCCGCCGTTGGCGATGGCGGCGTAGGAGTTGGCCAGCTGCAGCGGAGTGGCCAGAACGTCTCCCTGCCCGATCGACATGTTGATGGTGTAGCCGGGAAGCCAGGTGGCGTAGGGGAACGCCTCGGGCAGCTGCTTGTTGACCCGCTTGAGCCAGCCCTCGTCGGGGACCCGGCCGGCCTTCTCGTACGGGATCTCCACGCCGGTTTTCTCGCCGAAGCCGAACCGGCGGGCGTAATCCTGGAGCACCTCGGTCTTGGTGCGGGTGAAGGTGCGGTAGAACTCCAGGCCCCAGGGGTAGAAGACCGTGTCGCAGGAGTCGGCCATGGCCTGGTTGAAGGTGAGCATTCCGGATGCCGACGTCTTCCAGTTGCGGAAGGTACGGTCGGCGATCCGCACGGAGCCGGGGCAGTCGAAGCGCCCGGTCGCCTTGGCGACGCCGGTCTCCAGCGCAGCCGCCGCCGTCACGGTCTTGAACGTAGAACCCGGCGGGTATGCCGCCTGGATTGCCCGGTTCAACAGGGGAATTGCGGGGTCCTTGTCGAGGGTGTCGTACTCGGCCTGGCTGATACCGCCGACGAACGCTCCCGGGTCGTAGTCCGGGAACGAGGCCATGGCGATGATCTCGCCGCTGCGCGGGTCCATGACCACCGCACCGGCTGCGGTCGCCGGGTATTTGGTGCCCCGCTCCCTGTCGGTGATGGTCCTGGCTTTCTCGATGCCCTGGGCCAGGGACTCCTCCACGATCTTCTGGATACGACCGTCGAGGGTGGTGACCAGGTCGTAGCCCTTCTTGGGCTCCTTGCGCCCCAGCACCCGGCGAACCTCGCCCGTGGAGTCCACCTCGAGCTTGCGCAGGCCCTCGGAGCCGTGAAGCTCCTTCTCGTAGGCGTACTCGATGCCGCCGCGCCCGATGATCGACCCCGGACGGTACTTCAGCTCCTTGTAGCGGTCGTCGTCGACCTGCTCCGGGAGGATCTCACCGAGGTAGCCGAGAACGTGGGAGGCGAGCTTTTGCTGGGGGTAGATCCGGGTCGGCTGGGCGGTCGTCTCCACCTTGGGGAACTCGTCCTGGTGCTCGCGGATGTAGACGACGGTGTCCTCGGGGACGTTTTCGGCGATGGGTACCGGCGTGAAGGCGGAAAGGGTCCGGTCCTCCAGGCGCTTGTTCAGCTCCTCGACCGTCGTCCCCAGAGTGGGGGCCAGCCGCTGGATGACCTCCTTCAGCTGCCCGGCGCTCAGCTCCTGGCGGCGAATCGAGACCACCAGCGACATGCCGTTGGTGACCAGCACCTCCCCGTTACGGTCCAGGATCTGTCCCCGGGCCGGCTCCTCGGGCACAACCCTGATCTGGTTACGCTCGGCCCCTGCGGTGAACTCGGCGGTGTTCAGCACCTGCAGGAAGTACAGGCGCAGGGCGAGCGTGAAGATGAGCGAGGCGAAGATCGCGCCCAGGAACGCCAGGCGCAGCCGGGTGGTCCCCAGGGTGTTCTTCTGGCTGATCATGCGAAGAGTCCTACCACTGGTAGACCCGCTCCGGCCGGTAGAAGGAGACGATGCGCCGCACCGGCGGGTAGATGAACGGCACCAGGATGGTGTTGTAGACGGCGGTCAGGACTACCACCTGAATCGCCCGGGAAAGGGGCGGTGTTCGCTGGCCCAGCAGGGCCTGGAATATCTCGTAGAGGCCGGTGGCCAGCGCCGATCCGGCGAACACCCCGGCCGCCGGGACGAAGACGCTGGTCGAGCTGATGTAAGGCCGGATGCTGCCGGCGATGTAGCCGACGATCAGGTAGGCCAGCCCGGTCAGGCCGATCGGAGCGTCCAGGAGCAGATCCCTCAGAAAGCCGCCGGAGAACCCCAGCACTCCGCCTACGGTCGGACCCTCCAGAAGGGCGAAGCAGATCACTACGGCGAGAAGCAGGTCGGGCGACACCTCGAGAATCTTCAGCTTGGAGAACACCGTCGTCTGGAGAAGAACTGCGGTCAGCAGGGTCAGGCTGAATATGCCGAAGCGCTTCATGGCCGCTCAAGGGAGTTAGGGTTCAATGGGTCCCGAGTCCATCAGCACCAGCAGCGTCGTGAGGGCCGTGGTGTTGACCACCGGCTCCACCCGGGCGCTCTTGGTTAGTCCGTCGGCGTTCCTCTGGACCTCGGTCACGCGGCCGATGGGGATGCCGCCGGGGTAGATGCCTTTGTCGAATCCCGAGGTGACCACGGTCTCGCCGTCCTTGATCTCCACGTCGGGGCTGATCAGGTCCATCCGCAGATCCTCCAGGCCCCGCCCGACGGCCACCCCGGACTCGCCCGACCCGGTCAGCCGGGCGCCCACCGAGTGCTGGGGGTCGGTCAGCAGAAGGACCTTGGAGTACTTCTCGGCTACGAAGAAGGTTCGGCCGACCAGGCCCTGAGCCGACACGACGGCCATGTTCTCCTTAATGCCGTCGGCGGATCCCTTGTTGATGAACGCGGTCCACTCGTAGTTGGAGGGCCCGTCGCCGATCACCCGGACGGCCAGGGTGCGGCCTTTGGCCCAGTCCTGGTCCTTCACGCCGACCAGCTCTTTCAGGCGCTCGTTCTCCAGCATGATCTCGGGGACCCGCCGCTGCTGGGCGGTCAGGCGCTCGATCTCGCTCTCCAGCTTGGCGTTGTCCTCTTTGAGGTTGCCGATGTTGCCGAGGTCGGAGAGGAAGTCGCCCGCAGGCCCGAAGACCTGGCCGATGCCGTCCTGGAGCGGCGCGACGACGGAGATGGCCATCTCCTGGGCTCGATTGAGCGGGCCGCCGGTGTTCTCGCGGAAATCCAGGGTGACCACCGTGGCAGTTGCGGCCAGCAGCGCTGCAAGCGCGAGCCGATGCCTGGTGGACTTGCGATACATCAAATCTTTTGGTGTCCCTTCTGAGTGGACAGCGTAGAGGTCATTCTACTTAGGGCAAGGTACAGACAAGTCAAATCAAGCCCAACCCTTTAGAAGAACTTTAGGGCCGCGAACCTCTTCTTGGTTAGCGGGAGGACCCGGATGAGATCAGGACCCTCTTCAATGCCTGGAACTCCTCCAGGCATTTGCCGGAGCCGATGGCCACGGCCTGCAGTGCACCTTCCGCCACGTGGATGGGCATGCCGGTTTCATGCTTCAGCCGCTCATCCAGGCCCTTGAGCAGGGCCCCTCCGCCGGTCAGCACGATTCCCTTCTCCATGATGTCCGCCGCCAGCTCGGGCGGCGTTTTGTCGAGCGTGGTCTTCACCGAGTCGATGATGGCGTGGACCGGCTCTTCGAGTGCCCGTCGAATCTCCTCAGACGAGACGATGATTGTTTTCGGCAGCCCGGTGACCAGGTCCCGGCCGCGAATCTCAGCGTGGGGCTCGTCGGGCAGCGGGAAGGCCGACCCGATGGTCATCTTGATCTCTTCTGCCGTGCGCTCGCCGAGCATCAGCGAGTACTCCTTTTTGATGTAGTTGATGATTGCGTCGTCCAGCTCGTCGCCCCCGATTCGGGTGGACAGGCTCGTCACGATGCCCCCCAGCGAGATGACGGCAACCTCGGTGGTGCCGCCGCCGATGTCGACGACCATGTTGCCGGCAGGCTCGTGGACCGGAAGCCCGGCGCCGATGGCCGCAGCCATGGGCTCCTCGATGATGAAGACCTTGCGGGCGCCCGCTGCGATGGTGGCGTCCTCAACCGCCCTCTGCTCGACCCCGGTGATGCCCGAGGGAACGCAGATGACCACCCGGGGCTTGGCCAGCATCCGGCGCTTGTGAACCCGCTGGATGAAGTACCTGAGCATCTTCTCGGTGACCTCGAAGTCTGCGATGACGCCGTCCTTCAGCGGGCGGATAGCCAGAATATGACCCGGGGTACGCCCGATCATCCGCTTCGCCTCACTGCCGACCGCCAGGATGGCGTTGGTCTTGGTGTTGATGGCCACCACGGACGGCTCGTTCAGCACGATGCCGCGGCCCCTCACATAGACCAGGGTGTTGGCGGTGCCGAGGTCGACGGCCATGTCACGGCCCATGAACGTGAAAGCAGAATCGTTAGGCATCGGCATACGGACGACTCCAAGTCGAAAGAGAACAACAATTACAGCGGTTAATGCCGCTAAAAATACGAGGACGCCAGTTAGCATATGCGGCTATCTTGCCGCAGGGCTAGGGGCCAATTTCGCGAGAACAGGGTCTCTAGGCGTTAGTGCGCGAAAAAAGTTCGGGGAAAAATAGGCCGAGCTCGTGCTCCGCCGACTCCACTGCGTCGGAACCGTGCACCAGGTTCTCAGTTACTGCCAGGCCGTAGTCGCCGCGAATGGTGCCGGGGGCTGCCATTTTGGGGTCGGTCGCCCCCATCAGGCTGCGGACGACTCCCACCGCTCCTTCGCCCTGCACAGCGATGGCCACGACGGGTCCCGAGGTGATGAACTCCAGCAGGTCCCGGAAGAAGGGCTTGTCGACGTGGGCTGCGTAGTGGCGGCGGGCGAGGTCCTCGTCCACCTGAAGCATCTGTAGGGCGACCAGCTTCAGATTCTTGCGTTCTATGCGGGTGATCACCTCGCCGACAAGGCCGCGACGGACGCCGTCGGGCTTGACCAAAACGAGGGTTGTCTCAAAGGAAGTGTTAGTAGTCATGGCCCAAGGATAGTCGGACATCGCGTTATCGTCGTTTGCGGCTCAGTTTCGCCGGGCAACGGAGGGGGGTGGACGCATCCGCCTGCTAAAACCATTGACTACGCCGGCGGACGGCCCACCCCCCTCCTTTCTCGTGCGCACTCGCAACGGCAAACCACGAAATGCCATGCCTCCTCTGGCGGCCGGCGGACGGCCCAACCGCTCCTGGCCTCGCAACCCAACCGCCGAACAATTCCTCCTCTGCCGGGCTCCCGGGTTATGCCTGACGTCTCAGATCTGAGACCGCCTTCCACTCGAAGAAGAGGATGGCGGTGAAGTGGTTGATGTCGAAGCCGAAGCGTTCGTCCTTCTTCGCTCTGTAGACATCCCCTCCCCTGTTTTTTGCACCAACCGCAAGCTTGAAGGTTCCTTCGGCCTTGTCCATCTCCAGGACTCCGAATTCGTCGCGCAGCTTCAACAACGTCGCATCGTCCCAGATGGCGCTCACCGCCTTCTTGCGGGTTTCGGCTTGATTGGCCAGGGTGTCGGTGGCCATGTCCTTTTGGATCTGGGCACGGGCAATCTTCAGCAGAGCCGGCCAGTCGACGCTGTGCGCGGACTCGTCGATGGTCGTCTTGGCAGTCTTCTTCCAGTGTTCGACTATGACACCCCGTGCGGTCAGGTCGTCCGTCCGCACACCGATGATGTGCTCG
>DASTUJ010000043.1 GCA_035759705.1 Actinomycetota bacterium
GTTCCACATCTCCAGTGAGTTGCGAACCGCGCCGGCGGCCTCTAGCTCTCCGGCGACGCCCAGGCGCTGGATGGTCGGGGTGGCGCTGGGCTGGATGAAGTGGGTGCAGAGGGCCTTGTAGGCGTCCGGGTTCGCACGGGCCTCGATCAGGGCAACCTTCAGGCCCTTCCGGGCAAACATGGTCGCCGCCGTAGAACCCGCAATGCTTCCGCCGACCACCGCTACATCGAAGCTCGAACTGGATTCCACGAGGCACCTCCCTAGATCCCGACTGATCTGTTGAGGTTAGCCTCTTGCTATATGTTTTTCAAGTGCTGACTATAGATGTGCCTAGTTACATCAGGTTCGGTGTATGCAACTCCGACAGGTGGTGGGCCGTCTCCTTGTCGAAGCCGGCGGCCCGCAGTCGCCGGATCCGGTTGACCTCCATCAGTTTGGTCAGCTCGTTCACCGCCGCCGCCCCCTCCCGGAGCGTCGCCGGCTTGACCGACCCTGAGGCGAGAATCGTGAGCGACTCCAGCAGCACCGGGCTGAGCCCGGTCAGAGTGGCGAGCTTGGCCGCCCGGTTCTCGACGGCACGAATCAGCTGGGGAGTCGAGTCCGGGTCAAGCTTCTGGCTGCGACGGACGTGGGAGATCCCGAAGTGAACGTGGCGCTGCTCGTCCCGGTGGGCCAGGCGGGCGCACGCTGCGGTCGCCGCATCCGGGGCCCTGCGGGCGACGAACCCCAGCAGGTCGATAAACGTGCCCTCGCCGAGCACGTTCAGCAGCAGCGAAGCCGAGCTGAAGTCGTCCTCCTCCAGCAGCGAGTGGAGCGACATCTGGGTGGACGCCAAGGCGTACCCCCTCTGGCCCCCGATCAGTGCCCGCTTCGTGAATACC
Source organism: Actinomycetota bacterium (assembly GCA_035759705.1). Taxonomy (NCBI): domain Bacteria; kingdom Bacillati; phylum Actinomycetota; species Actinomycetota bacterium. The sequence continues at coordinate 882 of DASTUJ010000043.1, forward strand.
TCCACGTGGCGCGCCTCGTCGTGGATGTGGCTGGCCAGCCACATGAGGATGTCGACGAACGCCGCGTTCACCTGCGGCAGGAACTTGGCCGGCACGTAGAGAGCTACGTACTCGTTGGAGGCGATGAAGGTCATCACCTGGGCCACCGCCCGCTCGACCTCCTCGGGAAGCCCGAGGGCCTCGTTCCACGGGATGTCGACGGTGGCGTCCCACTGCGAGGAGCTGGCCCGCTCGGTGAGGTCGGTTATCTCCTCGGCCCACATGTCGTCGTGTTTGTTCAGGCGCCAGGAGTACTCCGGTCCCCCGGCTTCCGGCACCGATCCGAGCGGGAACAGGCCGTAGGACGGGTCGGGGTTGCCGGGAATGCGCTCCGGGGCCGCCGAAACCAGATCGGTGGTGTGGAACTGGCTGCCGAGGCGCAGCGGCATCGGGGCTGCCCGGTCCGGTAGGTCGGGCGCGAGCACCGGAGCAGCCTCCCCGCGCCGGACTCGCACGATGAACCGCTGGCCGTTGCCGTTGGTCTCCTTCCAGTCCCGCTCCGCCGAGTGGCCGGTGGACCGGGCCCAGCCGGGCAGCTCGAGGGCGGTGGACCGGCTGGAGGTTGCGACGTCGATGGTCTGCCCGGGCTCCGCCGCCTGGAAGACGGTGGACAGCAGGATCTCGAGCCCGTCCCCGAACTCGATGTCCCCGGCGTCCACGACGCGGGTTGCGGTGTCCTGCGGCGGGCTGTTCATACGCCTACGCCAGGTAACCTTGCTGGCTCATCGCCTCGGTGAGAGTCGTGTAACCCTTCTCGTCTCCGGGAAGCCACTTCTTTACGCCCTCCAGGTCCATGGCGTTGCGCAGAGCCGGGTCGTTGTAGTCCATGGACAGCAGCGCATCCCGCCACCTGTCCCCTACGCCCTCGTCCAGAGAGCCCAGGACGGTGAAGTTGCAGTGGTAGTAGTCCTCGCTGCGCCACTGCACCTGAAGCCCCTGGATCAACGGGTCCGCCTTCGACTTGAGTGATGCCCAGATCGGTGCGCCCACGGCCCCCGCGTCCGCTTCGCCGTCGGCCACTGCTCTCATGACCTTCAGCTCCGAGTCGCCGGTGTCGCCGTGCTTGCCCAGATCGGTGTCGAACCGTATCAGGTCGCAGTCGGCCGCCGCATCCAGCCCTTCCTTCTCCAGGTAGTACAGGGGCAGGATGGCGGCGTGGCCGGAGTCCCGGCTCCCGATCGCCAGCCGCTTGCCCGCCAGCTCGGAGACCTTCTCGACCCCCTCACCCTTGCGGGTCACGACCAGGGTGGCCCAGTCGCTGTCCACATCGCGCATGCCGAGGATGCGCACCGGCTGGTCCGCCGCGTGGCGGATCCGCACGTAAGCGGTGTTGGTGTTCCAGCCAATCTGGATCTGGCCGGTCAGCAGGGCATCGACCTGGCGCTCGTAGTTGGAGAACAGCACGTAGTCGACCGGCATGCCCTGCGCGGAGAAGTACTCACGAAAGGTCTCCCAGATGGGAACTACGCGCTCGTGGTAGGCGACCGCGCCGACCAGCAGCGTGTCCTGGCTCACGGGACGGGGAGGCCTGCGAGGGCCTTGCCGATCCAGGTGCGAAGCACGGCGTTGGTCGGGGCCATGACCGCGCCTGCCCGGGCGTCCCGGAAGTGGCGCTCGACCGGCAGGGAGGGCGTGTAGCCCTGGCCCCCCGTTGCGGTCATGGCGGTCCCGGTTACGTCCTGAGCCGCTTCGGTCGCTGCGACCTTGGCCTCCATGATCGGCACCAGGGCGCCGGGGTCGCCGGCATCCCCCAGGCCTGCGGCGTTGTGCACCAGCAGGCGGGCCTTGCGGGCGGTCATGTCCATGTCGGCGATCAGGTGCTGGATGTACTGAACCTCGGCCAGGCTGCCGCCGGAGTCGTACTTGCGGCCTTTGATGTGCTCGGTGGCCGCCGTCGCCGCCGCCTGGGCGATGCCGACGCTCACCGCGGACAGGCCGACCAGGAACCAGGGGGCCACGGTGCCGAAGATGAGCCCGGCTGCCTGGCCGGCCTCTCCCACACGCCTGTCGGCGCCGAAGTGCACGTTGTCCATCGACAGGGCGACGCTGGAGTTGCCGGCCATGCCGAGCCCCTCCCAGGTCCCGTCCCAGGAAACTCCCTCGTCGTTCTTGCCCATGAGGTAGGTGTCGGCGCCGTCGTCCGACTGGGCCAGGATCAGGTAGTAGTCGGCGTGGCCGCCCGAGGTGACGAAGCTCTTCTTGCCGCTGATGTGAACGCCGTCGCCGTTCGCCTCGGCCTTGAGCTCCGGGGCGTAGAAGTGGGCGCCGGTTCCCCGCTCGCTGAAGGCCAGGGTGGCCAGAGCCCGGGTCTCGATGATGTCCTTGACCGCAGCCTCTGCCGCCGCGCCGCCGCCCCCCTGAAGGGTGGCCACCGTGACCGAGTGCATGAGGAACACCATGCCGGTGGATGCGCATGCGCTGCCGACCGCCTCACAGGCCTTAGCCAGCTGGGTGAGGGAGCCGCCGGCGCCGCCGAGCTCGGGAGAAGCTACGAGGCCGAAGGCCCCGATGTCGGCAAGGATGTCCAGGTTCTCATCCGGGAACTTACCCTCGGCGTCCACCGCCGCGGCGTTGGCAGCGAGGGCAGCGACCGATCCGTTGATCGCCTCGAGGATCTCGTCGGCTGATGGCATGGGAACAGATTCCTTTCTGGGAGCCCGGCGGGGTGGCGCCGGCTCCAACGTCGTCTCGAAATGCGCAGCCGGAGAGGGTGGAGGGGGTTCCGGCGCGGGGTTGACTGTGGACCTGGTTCTGGGGGCGTCGCCTGTTTGGGGTTGCTCGGAGAACTCCCCCGAGGAGATCCACCGGAGGGGTTGGTCGTCGTTGCCGGCGGCCGCTGCGGGCCTTCTTATGAACATGAGGTCGCCCAGTATAAAAGGAGTCGATTTTTAGAATAACTTGTTGTGCTGTCCGGGGGGGGACGGCTACCTGATGAAGCTGGAGTCCAGCGCCGGGAAGAATCGTCCGAGGACGACCCAGCCGATTGCCGCAATGATCACCGCTGCCGGGATCATGAACAGCAGCATCTGAAAGTCCCCGACCAGGAACTGGAGCATCACGCCGAACAGGATCGGGGTGTTCGCCAGCCCCGCCACCGACAGGCTGACCGCCCGGCTGACTGTTTGAAGGGTTACCTTCTTTCCCGAACGGCGGGCCCGTTCCCGCATCGTGGCGAGAATCTTCCCGGCGGCGGAGGGCTTGTAGGTGACGGTCAGCGGCACCAGGAGGGCGAAGGACAGCAGCACCGTGGCGATCATGAGGGGCGTCCGGGGAAGGTCCACCGGAACGAGCACCTCGTTCATGCCGAGCCGTGAGGTGGCGTACCCGAACGCGATGAAAACCGCGGCGAACACCACCAGGAACCCGAACGCCTTCAGTCTTTCCTTCTCAGCAACGTCCATGGGTCCCACCTATCGCATTGATAAGAGGCGTATTGTGCACCGCAGGGCCCCCACGAAAGCAAATTTCCCGTCCTTAGCACATCGGCGTGCTACTCTCGTAACAGGGACTTACAGTTCCCAGGGAAGAATTCGTTTCCCACCTGAAGGTCATGTCGCTTGTCTCCCTGTTTTTTGGCGAGTTTCGAGCGATCGAAGCTTTTGGTCGGCAATTCGGCCGGCGTCAATAAACAAGGAGTACCCATAGTTGACCACCACCTTCGCTGAGCTCGGCGTGTCCAAATCTGTACAGGACGCCCTTGCAGGCCGCAACATCAACGCCCCCTTCGACATCCAGGCCCTGGTCATGGAGGACGCCCTCGAGGGCTCCGACATCCTGGCCAGCAGCCGAACCGGCTCCGGCAAGACCCTCGCATTTGCCATCCCGGTCGTCGAGATGATCAAGGCCAAGAGCGGAATCGCCGCACTGATCCTGGTCCCCACCCGTGAGCTTGCCTCGCAGGTCGCCCTGGAGTTCGAAACCATCGCACGCTGCAAGAACCTTCGGGTAGCAGCCGTCTACGGTGGAGTTTCCCTTCCCGCCCAGGCCAAGCGTGCCGCCCGTGCCCACATCATCGTCGCCACCCCCGGCCGTCTCGAGGACCTGGCAAACCAGCGTCTGATCAGCCTGGCCGGCGTTGAGATGCTGATCCTGGACGAAGCCGACCGGATGCTCGACATGGGCTTCCAGCCGCAGATCCAGGCCATCGTGCGCCGCCTGCCCAAGGAGCGCCAGACCATGTTCTTCTCTGCAACCCTCGACGGCGAGGTCGGCCGCCTGGCCGCCAGCTACACCAAGGACGCCAAGCGTCACCACGTCGAGTCCGCAGCCCAGACCGTCGACGAGGCAGAGCACCGCTTCGTCAACGTCGCAACCGCCGACAAGATGCAGACCCTTCTCAACATCCTGGCCGAGGAGAACCAGCGCAGGCTGGTCTTCGTCAAGACCCGCCGGGGCGCCGACCGCCTGTCCGCCAAACTAAGCGCCAGCGGCATCCGCTCGACTGCGATGCACGGCGACATGAGCCAGGCAGCCCGGGAGAAGGCGCTCGCCGGATTCACCAAGGGTCGCTACGACACCCTGGTGGCCACCGACGTCGCCGCCCGCGGAATCGACCTCGACGACATTACCCAGGTCATCAACTACGACCCGCCGGAGGACCACAAGGCGTACATCCACCGTGTGGGACGGACCGCAAGGGCCGGGCGCACCGGAATTGGGATCACATTTGTGACCTCCGAGCAGCAGGGCGACGTCAGCCGAATTGCCTCCATCCTCAAGCTGCGTGAGCAGTACGAGCTGGCCGGCCTGAAGGTTGCCGCTCCCCGCCTGGCCTACACCTCGGGCAAGGGCCGCAAGAACATGATGCGCAGGCGTCCCAGCCGGGGCTTCTAAAGCTTCAAGCCATACAAAAGCCACCCGCCTGAGCGGGTGGCTTTTTCGTTCAGCTCATGTGGACTCTGCCCGACTCGTCCACCCGCCAGCTCGGGTTGTGGGCGATCTCCCACACGACCCCGTTGGGGTCCTGGAAGTGGCCGTGATAGCCGCCGAATCCAGCGTGTTGAGCCGGCTTTAGGATCACCGCTCCGGCGGCGGCTGCCGATTCCAGGATCGCGACGACCTCGGCCTCGGACTGCACGTTGTGGGCGAGAGTGAAGCCGGCCGGCACGGCGGTCGAGCCCTTCGGGGCGTTCATGTCCTCCACGAACATCGCAGCGTCGAAGAAGCTGAGCATCACGCCGGGGGCCACCTGGAAGAAGATCACCTCGCCGGGGACGTTCATTGCCGGCTCCCAGCCGAGGCCCTCGACGTAGAAGGTCCAGGCAGCGTTCAGGTCGTCGGTTGCGACAGTGAGGAACGACACCGTCTGATCCATTCGACTACTCCTCGGAGGACTCGCCGGACAGGCTAGCGCCGGTCAGGGCGCTGCCGCAAGAGCAGCCACGCTCGGCGGGGATCCTGGCGACCAGGCTCACCAGCAGACGGCGCAGCTTGTCGTTGCTCTCGCCGAAGACCCGGACGACCTCGGCAGCCGAAACCGGTTCCGCGACGTCCTCGATTCCGGAGTCGTAGTCGGTGATCAGGGCGATCCCGCAAAAACACATCTCCAGCTCCCGGGCCAGGGCGACCTCCGGGTACTGCGTCATGCTGACCGCATCCCACCCCTGGGACGAGTGGAACTCGCTCTCCGCCCGGGTGGAGAAACGTGGACCCTCGATGACGACCATCGTCCCGTCCGGGTGCATGGTGAGCCCGGCCGCCGCCCCGGTGGCGACGGCCAGCTTACGGAGCTCCGGGCAGTAGGGCTCGGCGGTGCTCACGTGGGTGACCTGGGGGCCGTCGAAGAAGGTGTCCTCCCGCTTGCGGGTACGGTCTATGAACTGGTCGCACACCACAAAGTTGCCGGGGTGGATGTAGGGCTTGAGCGACCCGGCGGCGCAGGGCGCCAGCACCCTGGTTATCCCGAGCGACTTGAACGCCCACAGGTTGGCCCGGTAGTTGATCTTGTGGGGCGGGATGGTGTGGGCCGAGTTGTGGCGGGCCATGAAGGCAACCGAGCGGCCGTCTATCTCACCGATCGCCAGGGAGTCGGACGGCGGGCCGTAGGGGGTGTCGACCTGGACGTCCTGGAAGCCGGGCAGCAAAGAGTAGAAACCAGACCCTCCGAAGACGCCTATCTCTGCGCTGGGCATCCTCTGATGCTACAGGCGCAGAGCGGATCCGACCCTCGGAAGAGGCCCGCAGTCAATCAGAGTCCCGGATCTCCAATGCTGCCAAGCGGTCCATCGATGCCGCATCGATCAACCTTCGCACCTCTGCAGTGGGCGACTGCAGAATCAGCCTGGATGGATCGGTCAAGGATTCAGCCAGCTCTACCAGGCAACGAAGTCCGAATGCATCGACAAATCTGAGGCCCGACACATCCAGGACCAGGTCTTCGCCACTGCCGGCGGCATCGGCGAAGAACGATTTCATGTCCCGCTGGGAAGCGTAATCAAGCTCGCCGACCAGACGGTAGATCCCGGGGCCGGGGGCGTGGAAAATCTGGAGAATCATCAGGCGCAGCTCATGCGATCATGCCGTGCGCTATGAGCAGCAGCAAACCGAACAGGCATGCGACCAGAACAAGCCCGAGCAGGACGAACCCCATGACGACATTCATCGTTATGGTTAGCCGCCGTTTGGCCTTTGTAGTTAGCTGCAACACTTCGCTGTTCGCATCTGCGACATCCGGACCTCTGCTGCCGGCGCGACCTCCCGCCCCATATGTTCACGGCCGCCTTCCCGCTCGATCACCGATTGTCGGATTGGCAACACACCCGGCGCCGCCGACGGATGGTCGGCTCCGCGATCGGGCGGCCGCAGCGCCGAGAAAGCCTTGTCGGCCGGACGACAGTCGAGTGGGAACCGCAAGTTCCGGCCTTGAAAATGTCCGGATGAGTTGCGCAAAGCTCCGGCTCCTGGCGGGCGGCAGGCCGGCGGATCACGAGTCGGGCAGCCCCCCACCCCGCCGGCAATACCGAGAGGGAAACGTCTTCTACCCGTTCGGAGTGCCTCCGGCCGACCTGAAAAGACGTAAAGGCCAAGGTGATGAGCCGGCGGAGTGGCGGCACGGCGGCTGGGTGGCCTTTGCCGAGAGGATCGGCCAGCTCGAGCGTCTCCGCCGCAATCCCGAGGAGTGGAGTCCCGAATTCGAACCGAACAGTGACGGCCGGCCGGGGCCCGCATCCCGGGACGAGACCCAACCGAGAGGGGACCAGCCATAAATGTAACCGGGACTAGAGAGCGTACGGCCGGGGTTCGTTTCCAGATCATCGACTCCGCCTGGAGGCAGGCCGCTCAAGTCGGCTTCAACAGCCTTACCATGCACGATATCTGCGCCGACACGGGACTTGAGCCCTCAATCGTGCAGGCGTTGATGCCGGATAGAGATGCCCTTTTGTTCGGCCTTCTTGAGGATGACCAGGCTCAATTGGAGGGGGTCCTCTACCGCCTGGAAGCGACGTCGTTGGACGAGATGGAACGGCTCACCCGATTCGTTCAGGGCGCACTTCAAATCGCCGGCACCGCAGAAAGAGCCAAGGTTCTCACCGAACTTTGGGCCACGGTGCTCAGCCGCCCCGACTTGAGCGACTGGGCCGCAGAGCGGATTCGCGGACGGCGTACGATTCTTCGCAACTGGATCGACCGTGCGGGGGGCGATCCGTTCTCGCCGGTTCCTTCCAATGCCCTGGCCTCGGCCGTGCTGGCCCTACTGGACGGTTTAATCCTTCATGCGGGACTGGATCCGCGGGCGTTCAAGTGGGAGAACGTAAGTGGGGCGATAGATTCAATGCTCGGCAACCTGTCTTCGGGTCGAGCCCCTAGCTGACGGAGGCCGCCAAACTCACAATTAACCACAGCCCCGTAAGCCAGAAAAGCGCAATCCCGACTACGATCCCTGCGATCAGCAGACGGTCTGCTCGGCTGATTGAAGTCTGGAGGAAGCTTGACTTTGAAATTGGATTCTCCAACACGCATGACTCCGATCGTCGACTTGCTGTCACCCAGACTCCGCCAAGCGATCGGGCAGCTCAACCCAAGTGTGGCCGGGGCGACAGGCTGAAGCGGTCAGTACTCGGTTTGCAGTGCGGTTTTCTGGCAGTACGCGAGCATTGAATCCATATCGGTCAGGTCGAAGACGCGGCGTACCTTGCCCCTGGCGTTGATCACAGAGATGGTCCAGCCTCCGGCTTGCGCACGCGAAGCGGCTGCAATCAACGTACTCAGCCCGGTCGAGTCAATGAATTCGAGATCCTCGAGGTCCAGGACGACCTCATGGCATCCGTCGTGCTCCTCGGCGCGCATCGTCCGCCGCAGTAGATCTGAAGAATGCGCGTCCAACTCGCCGTTGAGCTTGAGATACACCGACTTGCCGGTGCTGTGCTTTTGGAACGTGAGGGTCTGGCCCGTCGCAGGCTCTGGTTCAGGGTCGAGCTTCTGCCGTCCCTGCAGCTGGCTCATCCTCAGCGCTGCCCGAGCGGGCGGTCCAGCGTGACGTTCAACATCATTTCCACGTTGATCCCCCGAATCGCCGCTCGATGCCATTCGTCGGCGAGGAAGCGCACGGCGCCGGCGTCGACAAACTCGGCGTCCGTCAAATCGATGGTGACCGGGAGGGACGAAAAGTTCAGCGAGTCGGTAATTGCTTCCCGAAACTCGGCGGACGTACCTGCGTCCACCACCCCGTGTACCGCTACCAACGACCTCTGCTGAAGACGGGTGATCGTGGTGCAAAAGTCATCCGCCGCGCCTGGGCTCCTACGCCGCGCCACACCGACGATGCGTTGCCGCAGAGAGGCGCGCCCACCGGTGGTCGAAGCCACGGCCCTGTTGGCGATTCTGCGAATGTTCATATCGTCCTTTCGGTAGATAGGAATCCCCTCGAAGCAATCGGAACCTCCTGAAACCTCTGACGGTCCCCACCCTGCAGTTCCGATTCGCAACGGCGGATACAACAACCTAAGCCGGGCCTGCTCACCTGGTGTCCGAATGGTTGGGAGGGCGACACATGAAACCGGCGATGAGACGCTCGTCGGCACCCGGACAGCCCTATTGGATCGGTTCGGCCGGCACATTACGACCCTCCGCAACATCGACCAGGCCTTCTCGGTCAATGATCTCGATGCAGCGATAGGCGACCGATATCAGGCCGAGGGCTTCGAACTCCCCCAGGATCTGATTCACCGATGAGCGATGCACCCCGAGCATCGCGGCAATCGTTCCCTGCGAGTGACGGAAGACGCCATCCACCCCCTCATGGAGCAGGAACTGGGCAACCCTGTCCCGCAGCGCGGTGGTTAGCAGCGCAATGATCCGGTTGTGGTTTTTGCTTACCTGGAGGGCCAGTTTGGCCATCCAACGGCGCCCGACCGACGGACTCCGCACGAGAAGCGCGTCAAAATCGCACCGGGCGATGAAGAGACAACTGGTGGGCTCTGCCGCCCTGGCCTTGAAGGGCGAGGACACGCCCCTGACGATCTGGATGTCTCCGACCGCCTCGCCGGGATTGATCATTCGGATCAGCGCCCGATGTTCCCCGGTGCCGTAGATCAGTTCGATAGACCCGGTTCTAAGAATCCAAACGCCGCTGGGGAACTCGCCTTCGTGAAAGAGAACCTCGCCCCACGCAATGTCTCTGGGGGTCAGGTAATGGGACAGCTCGGCGAGGTCCTCGCTCGAGAAAGGTGCGGCTTCAGCTTCTGCGAAGTTGGCCGCCACCCATGCCGCATCTATGCTGCTCACGAAGGGTGTCCGAATCGGGAAAAACACAACCGTTCGGGGTTGAGGTCCATAGCGCTATTCCTTTGGGTCGAAGGAAAACAAGCGCCGACCAGACTTCCCGGCTCACCAAGACCATCCTAACCGAGCGGGGGCCGAAGACAGATCCAAGGACGGCGGACGCCGAACCCGGATCAGGCGGCGACGTGCAGGTCGCCCTGAACCGGGGTTTCGACGACCGCTGCTTCTTCGGGCGCTTCGTAGGGAGCTACCGGAAGAATCGAGAGGGCCGTCAGGCCGACCATGAGCGTGATGAGAATTGCGAAGAGCGGAACCGTCCCGGTTGAGGCGCCGATACCGAAAAGAACGGCCGTGCCGGCAACGATGAGGCTTACCGCTGAGTCTTTCCAAGAGCGCTGCATGGCGTTTCCCCCTATCCCGCCCGGCAGCTCTCATGACTGCAGGTGCTGGTATTACATTCGGCAGGTTGCGGGGGATTCATCAGTGCCAAATGGACCCCATTAACCGGGCCGTTTGGGCCCTTCCGGGGGCCGAACGAGGGTCAGGTGCGCCAGGGGCCCGGTTCCAGGTCCTCCAGCTCGAAGGCCAGCTCGTCCGGGTAGCACCAGAGCCACTCCTCGCCCGGCTCGAACGAACGGATGATCGGGTGGCCGGTGGAGCGGGAGTGCTTCGTGGCGTGCTTGCCCGGCGAGTTGTCACAGCACCCCACGTGGCCGCACGAAAGGCAGAGCCGCAGGTGGACCCACCGCTGGCCCGCAGCCATGCACTCCTCGCAGCCATTGCCGCTCGGGGTGACGTCGACTATCTGATCGAGGTGGCTGCAGGTTTCCGATGCCATGGTGTCGATACTAACCTCGGGCCCGATCTTGTGAACCGAGGCTGCGGGCATACGATGTAGCCATGGCGGAGTCGGACATCCCCGAGCGGCGCACGATCGGATTCGTCCTCGGAGGGGGCGGCCACCTGGGCGCGAACGAGGTCGGCATGCTGCACGCTCTGCTGGAACGGGGCATCACGCCCGACCTGATCGTCGGCACCTCGGTGGGAGCACTGAACGGGGTGGCGATCGCGGCAGACCCCTCGCTCGACACCGTCAAGAAGCTGCGTAAAGCGTGGACCGAGCTGGGCCGGGACCGGGTGTTCGCCTCCCCGTTCGGAGGCGCCGGCAACCTGGTGCGCAAGGGCACCCACCTGCACTCGAACAAGAACCTCGAAGCGATGATCGAGCGTCTGCTCCCGGTTGAGCGGTTCGAGGACCTGAAGGTGCCGTTTCAATGCGTGGCGGCCAGCGTCGAGCGGGCGGCCGAGCACTGGTTCGACGAGGGGCCGATCACCCCGGCGATCCTCGCGTCGGCGGCGGTCCCCGGCCTGCTGCCCCCGGTGGAGATCGACGGAGAGCACTTCCTGGACGGCGGGCTGGTCAACAGCATCCCGATCGAGCGGGCGGTGTTGTTGGGGGCAAACGAGCTGTACATCCTTCAGGTGGGGCGCATCGAGCAGCCGCTGACCGCTCCCCGGAACCTGCTGCAGGTGGCGACCGTCGCGTTCGAGATCGGCCGTCGCCACCGGTTCGCCCGGGACATGGCCTCGCTGCCCGACGGGGTCGTCGGGCACGTCCTGCCGACCGGCGAGGAGGACCTGCCCACCGGCCTCCGCCAGCTGAAGTACCGGGACTTCACGCACGTCGCCAAGCGGATCGACGCCGCCCATGCCGCCGCCGGCCGCTACCTCGACGAGCTGGCCGCTTCCACCGGCGAGGGCTGACCGGTGGACCGGCTGCCTCCCAAGATCCTCCGGCGCCTGATCCTCGCTCCGCTGGTAATGGCGATCTGCCTGGTGTTGATGGCGGTTTCACCAGTCCTGCTGATTCTCACCATGACCTACGGGCTGGTGTTCGACCGCAAGCTGCGGGCGGCGAGGGTGGTCTCGTTCGGCACCGTCTACATGTTCTACGAGGTGGTCAGCATCGTGGCGTTGTTCGGGCTGTGGATCGCTTCCGGCTTCGGGATCAACATGCGGTCCGAGGAGGTGCAGAGCATCCACTTCGGTTACATGCGCTGGTGGCTGAAGCGCATCAGCCGGGCCGCCGGGCGGTTCTTCAAGCTCCGCATAGCGATCGAGGACCCTCCGGCCCGCAAGGAGGGGCCGATCCTGGTGTTCAGCCGCCACGCCGGGCCGGGAAACTCGCTGATGCTGGTCGGGACGATGATGATCGGCTACCGCCGGTTTCCCCGCATCGTGATGCTGGCCAAGCTGCAGTGGGACCCGTTCTTTGACATCATCGGCAACCGCCTCCCGAACCGTTTCATCCGGCACGACCCGACGGAGCGGGACCGATCACTGGCGGTCATCAGCGAACTTGCAGCCGGGACCAAGGGGCAGGGCGCGTTCGTGTTGTTCCCGGAAGGCCGGGACTTCACCCATACCCTGCGAACGCGGGCGATTGCCTACCTGCGCCGCAAGGGCCACCACGAGGAGGCCGACAAAGCCGAGCTCATGCGGCGCGTGCTGCCGCCCCGGCACAACGGCGTGATGGCGGCGGTCAAGGCGGCGCCGGAGGCCGATGTGGTGTTCGTGGCCCACACGGTCCTGGAGGACGTCGGCTCGTTCAAACAGATCTACCAGCGGCTGCCTTTCCAGCGTCCGGTGGCCGCACGCTACTGGCGGGTTCCGCCGACAGAGGTCCCCGACGAGCAGGAGGCGCTCATCGACTGGCTATATGCGTGGTGGGCCCGCATCGACGAGTGGATCGATGACCGGATCGACCCGGACGACAAGCTAAAGAACGTACTGCCCGCCGAGCCGACCGAGCCCTGAGGCCCGGCCGGCTCGCCGTTGGTCAGGCGATGTCAAAGCGGTCCGCGTTCATGACCTTGTTCCAGGCGGCCACGAAGTCGCGTACGAACTTCTCCTTCGCGTCGTCGCTGGCGTAGACCTCTGCGATCGCTCTCAGCTGGGAGTTCGAACCGAAGACCAGGTCGACGGCGGTTGCGGTCCTCTTGACCTCGCCCGTCGAACGGTCCCGGCCCTCGTAGACGTTCTCGGCCCAGCTGGATGGCTTCCACTCCGTGCTCATGTCGAGCAGGTTGGAGAAGAAGTCGTTGGTCAACGACTCCGGACGGTCGGTGAAGACGCCGTGTGCCGTCCCACCGTAGTTGGCGTTCAGAGCACGCATGCCGCCGACCAGAACGGTCATCTCGGGGGCCGTCAGCCGGAGCAGGTTGGCCCGGTCCAGCAGCAGGGTCTCCGGCGACAGCTTCTCGCCGGCCCGCAGGTAATTGCGGAACCCGTCTGCTCTCGGCTCGAGCACCTCGAACGACTCCGCGTCGGTCTGCTCCTCGGTGGCGTCGGTGCGCCCGGGCGCGAACGGGACCGTTATGTCGTAGCCGGCGTTCTTGGCCGCCTGCTCGACGGCCGCTGCTCCGGCCAGGACGATCAGGTCGGCTAGGGATACCTTCTTGTTGCCGGTCTGCGAGCCGTTGAAGTCCTGCTGGATCCCCTCCAGGGCCTGCAGGACCCTCGCCAGTTCAGCCGGCTCGTTGACCTCCCAGTTGCGCTGCGGCTCCAGGCGAATCCGCGACCCGTTCGCCCCACCGCGCTTGTCGGTGTCGCGGAAGGTTGCCGCAGACGCCCACGCAGTGTAGGCCAGCCGTGCAACCGAAAGACCGGACGCGAGGATCTTGGCCTTGAGGTCGGCGATGTCGGCGTCCCCCACGAGTTCGTGGTCGACGTCGGGAACCGGGTCCTGCCAGATCTGCGCTTCCGGAACCCACGGGCCGAGGCAACGAACGACCGGGCCCATGTCTCGGTGAAGCAGCTTGTACCAGGCCTTGGCGAACGCCTCGGCGAGCAGTTCCGGGTTCTCGTGAAATCGCTTGGAGATCGGTGCGTAGATCGGGTCCATCCTCAAAGCAAGGTCCGTTGTCAACATCATTGGAGCGTGCCGCTTCGCCGGGTCGTGGGCGTCGGGTACGGTCCCCTGGGCTTCCGGGTTCTTGGGGGTCCACTGCTTCGCCCCGGCGGGACTGGTCGTCAGCTCGTATTCGTAGTTGAACAGGTTGTCGAAGAACCCGTTGTCCCATTTCGTCGGCTCGTTCGTCCAGGCGCCCTCCAGGCCGCTGGTGATCGTGTCGCCGCCTTTTCCGGTTCCGTGAGCGTTGATCCAGCCGAGACCCTGGTGCTCGACCGGGCAGCCCTCGGGCTCCGGGCCTACCAGGTCGGGGTCGCCTGCGCCGTGGCACTTGCCGAAAGTGTGGCCGCCGGCGATGAGCGCCACGGTTTCTTCGTCGTTCATGGCCATGCGGCCGAAGGTCTCCCGAATGTCCCTGCCCGCAGCGAGCGGATCCGGATTCCCGTTGGGCCCCTCCGGGTTCACGTAGATCAGGCCCATCTGCACCGCACCAAACGGCTCGGCGAGCTCCCGGTCGCCGCTGTAGCGCTCATCTCCGAGCCAGGTGTCCTCAGACCCCCAGATGATCTCGTCGGGCTCGAAGACGTCCTCGCGCCCGAAGGCGAAGCCAAAGGTCTTGAACCCCATCGACTCCATGGCTGCGTTTCCTGCAAGTACCAGCAGGTCGGCCCAGGAGATCTTCCGGCCGTACTTCTGCTTGACCGGCCAGAGCAGCCGGCGGGCCTTGTCCAGGTTTCCGTTGTCGGGCCAGCTGTTCAGAGGCGCGAAGCGCTGGTCGCCACTGCCGGCGCCGCCCCGGCCGTCGAAGGTCCGGTAGGTGCCCGCCGCGGGCCAGCTCAGCCTGATCATCAGGGGTCCGTAATTGCCGTAGTCGGCCGGCCACCAGTCCTGCGAATCGGTCAGCACGTTGATGACGTCCTGCTTCAACGCCTCGACGTCGAGGGTCTTGACCTCCTCGGCGTAGTTGAAGTCTTCACCCAGAGGGTTCGACCGGGGAGAGTGCTGGTGGAGAACCTGCAGGTTCAGCTGGTTCGGCCACCAGTCCTGGTTGGTCCTGGGACGGCCCGTCTTGGGTTCGGGGGAATCTAATGCTGGGTTCTCGCTTTCGCTGCCTTCAGACACGTTGGCTCTCCTTTGTTTCCATCTGGTCGGTATTTGTTGAGAGGCACTCGGGGCACCGGCCCCAGTAGATGACCTCGGCTTCGTCGATCTCGTACCCCGAGTCATGGGCGGCCGTCAGGCACGGGGTCTCCCCCACCGCGCAGTCGATGTCGACCATCCGGCTGCAGGTCCGGCAGATCAGGTGGTGGTGGTTGTCGCCGACCCGGTTCTCGTAGCGGGCAGGCGATCCGGCCGGCTGGATCCGCCGGAGGAGTCCCTTGTCGGTGAGTATCGACAGGGCGTCGTACACCGCCTGGCGGGAGACGGCGCCGATCTCGGCCCGTACCGCCTTGTCGATGTCGTCGGTTGTGCTGTGCGGCCGGTCGGACACCGCCCGCAGAACCGCCAGACGCTGGGCCGTCACCTGCAGGCCGTGCCGGCGCAGAAGCGTCGTGGTCAACTGGTTGGTCACACCCAGAAGCCTACCCCAACTCTGGAATGGGTCCAGACTTCGGCGGATATCGGAACCCGTCTGACCGTTTAGGTCCTGGCTGTTAGTCTGGGGTCAGATGAAGTCGAAGACACCCCCGCCCGCGCGCTCCTCAGCGTCCGGCCGAAACCTCTCCATGGAACTTGTTCGGGTCACCGAGCAGGCTGCCCTCGCCGCGTCCCGCTGGCTCGGCCGCCGGGACAAGGAAGCCGCCGACCAGGCGGCCGTAGACGCCATGCGCCTCATGATGAAGGACGTCGACATGGACGGAATCGTCGTGATCGGCGAGGGCGAAAAGGACGAGGCTCCCATGCTCTACAACGGCGAGCAGGTGGGCAACGGCAGCCCGCCCCAGGTCGACGTTGCGGTTGACCCGGTGGACGGCACCACCCTCACGGCCAAGGGCCAGCCAAACGCTCTTGCAGTCCTGGCGGTAGCCGACCGTGGTGCGATGTTCAACCCCGGCCCTTCGTTGTACATGGAGAAGATTGTCGTAGGCCCCGAAGCCGCCGACGTGGTCGACATCGAAGCTCCGGTCGCCACCAACCTGCGCCGGGTGGCCAAGGCGAAGGGCGGCAGGATCGAGGACATCACGGTGATGATCCTGGAGCGCGACCGCCACATCGACCTCATCCGCCAGGTAGGCGAGGCCGGGGCCCGCATCAAGCTGATCGCCGACGGCGACGTCGCCAGCTCGATAGCCGCCGCCAGCGAGGAGAACACGGGGGTCGACATGATCCTCGGCATCGGCGGCAGCCCGGAGGGAATCATCTCCGCATGCGCCATCAAGTGCCTTCAAGGCTGCATGCAGGCCAAGCTCCACCCCCGGAACGCCCAGGAACGCCAGGCGGCACTTGATGCCGGTTACGACCTCAACCAGGTGCTCACCCTCGACGACCTGGTCAAGGGAAACGCGTTTTTCGCCGCCACGGGCATCAGCGACGGCGACCTGCTGCAGGGCGTCCGCTTCAACGGCAACAAGGCCACCACGCAGTCGATCGTGATGAGGTCCCACTCGGGAACCGTCAGGATCGTCACCGCCCACCACGTACTGGGCTAAACGGGCTCCACGGCTACTTCTTCTTTGGCGCCTTCACCTTGGGCGGCTGCGCCCCCACGTAGTCCAACGCCTTAGCCACCCAGATTTCCGCTTTATAGGTGTCGGCCGCCAGCGCCGGAGGCAACGCCGCGTAGCCCCCCATCGGACGCTCGGCGGGACCGAACGGACCGGCCCCGTCCTCGGCCAGCAGAAAGTTCCGGTCGCCGTCGTTCAGCTTCAACCCGACCTGCGAGCCGAACAGCCCCATGAACATGTTCCCGTTCACGAAGGCACCCAGGTTTCCGAACATCGGCTTGACCTCGACTCGCGGGTCGTCGGGAACCAGGGCACGGAACCGTTCTTTGTCCTCCTCGGTCGGCTTCGGCATCTCCATGACCGCTAGACCCGCTCCAGCGCCACGACCGGGATCGTGCGGGTGGTGTTGGCCTCGTACTCGGCGAACTGCGGGTAGCGCTTCTTCTGCTCCTCGAAGAGCCGGTCGCGCTCCTCGCCCTCGGTGACCACCGCCCTGACCTTGAACTTCTCCGTGCCGACCTCGGCCGTCGCGTCCGGGTTGGCCACCAGGTTGTTGAACCATTGGGGGTTATCGGGAGCCCCGCCCATGGAGGCGAAGACCACCACCCGGTCGCCGTCGGGAAGGTACATGAGGGGGTTCGTGTGCGGCTTGCCGGTCTTGGCGCCGGTCGATGTCAGGATCACCATGGGTGCTCCTTCGAACGGACCGCCGACCTTGCCTTCGTTGGCCCGGAACTCCGCGATGATCTTGTCGTTCCAATCGTTTGCCACTGTTTCCTCCGATTTCGGCCAATTTCGGCCATTCGCAATTCTGCTCCCAGGATATGCGCTGGGGGCCGGGGTTTGAAGGCCGCCGGGTCCGCTAATCCCCGGCCGGTTGGCCCTACGATGGAGAGGTAGGCCAACGGATGTGGAGGTTGTGTGAGTCCCAAAGAGATGCTGCCCGGCTCGATCGTGTGGACCGACCTGACGGTGGGGACGGACAAAGCGCCCGCCATCGCTGAGTTCTATGAAGCCGTTGTGGGCTGGAAGACCGAGGAGGTCGACATGGGCGACTACGCCGACTTCAACATGATCGTTCCCGGTTCGGGTAAAACGGTCGCCGGCATCTGCCACGCCCGGGGGCAGAACGCCACAATGCCGCCTCAGTGGATGATGTACATCGTCGTCGACGACCTGGACGCAAGCATGAGCGAGTGCTGGGCCAAGGGCGGCCGGGTGATCCTAGGGCCGAAGGAGATCGGCCCGGGCGAACGCTACTGCGTGGTCCGGGACCCCGCCGGCGCGGTCGCAGCGCTCATCCAGCAGTCCGCTCCCGGAACCCGCTAGCGTCCCAGGCGTTTCATCCAGCTGCTCTTGCTGTTGGTGACCGCCTCCGGCTCCGGGAGGTCCTGGAGCGCTGCGTAGAAGTCCTCGACGCTCAAGCCGGACCCGGTGGACGACATGGCCACCTCTTCAACGGCCTTTCTCAGCTCCTCCCGGGGGAAGAACTCCCCGCCCAGGCTGAACGGGACGTGGTGCGGAAGATCGGCTCGACCCATCTCCTGCATCGTGCGGGCGTCGACCACCAGCAGGAACGACTTGCTCGCCTCCGAGTCCAGGACCACCGACAGCAGCACTCCGTCGTCCTCGGCGGTCCCCTTGGGGTCGGGGACGAAGATCGGCTCACCCGGGAAACAGCCGTCCTGCTGCCAGATGAGGGTGGTGCCCCCGGTGACGTCGACCTTCACCAGGGAGTTGGCGAAGTCGTAGGACAGCGAGGAGCCGCTGGGCGCCGACCCGTAGCCACCGAACCCGTAGAAGTACTGGTAGTACTGCCCGGCGAACGCCGTGTTGATCCTCGGCAGCTCGACGAAGGCGTCCCGAAGGGGTTCCGAGTTCACAACGTCGTTGTCGAGGTCCAGACGGAACCGGCGGATCAGCGGGACCGGGATCGCCCCGCCGGCCCGGAGCTTGTCCAGGTACAGGGCGCCAAGGATCGCGGGGTCCTTGTAGGTGACCATGTCGACCACCATCGAGCTTTCGCTCTCCAGGTAGGCGTTGATGTGGTGGAGGAAGAAGAACGAGTCGGTCTCCATGGTGCGGAGGACCTCACCGTTCTCCTTGTCGATGACCCAGAACTTGCAGGGCCGCTCGGGGTGCCAGTCGAAGCAGTTGGCGAACGCGGTTCCGCCGGCGATCAGCTTCATGTAGTCCAGCTTGTAGGGCTGTTCGACGAAGACGATGTAGTCCTCGGTCAGCGCAAAGCTGTTCAGGAACGAGGGCTCCTCGGTCGGGATCGTGAGGAGCAGCTCCCGCTTGGTGCCGTCGAACCGGTAGAGGTTGTGGCTGACCGGCGGGTCCAGGCTGATCGTCCAGTTGTACATGTAGCCGCCCTCGGCGTCGACCTGGGGGTGGGGCGTGGTGAACCCGTCCGGGAGGTTGTCCTCGTAGTCGAAGGTGCCGATGGTCTTGAGGGTGTAGGGGTCGAACTCGATCGGCATCGGCATCTGTGTGGTCGCAAGAATCTTGTCCTTGATCTTCACGATGTTGATGATCGCGTTGTCGGTGCCGTGGGGCTCGTAGCCCTGGGAGACGTGGTGGAACTTGTCCGGGTCCGGGTCCGTGCCGAACTCCCGGAACGAGATCTGGTCGTTCTCCATGGCGTGCAGGTAGGCCTTGGATTGGATGAACTTGTTGCCGTAGGAGACCTTGCCGCCGTCGAGCTGGAAGCGGTGAAGCATGCCCAGGCCGTCGAACCAGTGGTTGAACTTCTGCTCGCCGACCTCGAACTTGGCCGGTCCGGTGCGGACCAGGGTGCCGGAGAGCCAGGCGGGAATGGTGCCGGAGGTGGGGGCTTCGTCGACCTCGACCTCGCTCTCCAGGCTCTCGAAGCCGAGCGAGTAGGCCGGGCCGTCCTTGGGAGTGGTCGGAGGTACCGGCGCGTAGAGTGAAGGATCGAATTTCGTCAAGACACGGCCTCCTTCTCGCGCTTCTCGATGAACGGGAACATCCGGGGGATCGAGTAGGCGAAGGTGGGGTTGCCCTTTACCCAGAGCTTGCCCTGCATAAAGGCCTTGACCCCGCCGAGCTCCTCGGTGATCAGCCGGACGAAGTTGGGAAGGGAGACGAGGATCGTGGTGTCGGCCTTGCCCACGTCGCCCTGCCGGTGTTCGGAGGTGACTACATCGCCCTTGATCTCGACCCGGAAGTAGTGGGTGCGATCCTCGGTGGTTATCTCGAACCCGATGACGCAGTCCTTGGACTGGTCGGGGTCCAGCTCCAGCGGGAGGATCGCCATGACTATGTCCAGGAAGACGGGCGGTTTCCCAAGGATGTTGACCAACTCCATGATCTGAGCGTCGGTCTTGCCCTTCGTCTGCTCCAATAAATAGACCCGCTCTGCTGACATAGCTTCTCCTGGCTTGAGATCTCGCCGCTCGAAATGACCATCGAGCCACCAACCAATGTTACATACATTGTTGGCAACATGGAATAGGGCAAATCAACTTCTGATTCAACTGTAAGGCCGTTCACATCTAAGCGGGCCCCCGCTAACCAGAACCGATGCGGACCAGGCGCGACGTGCCCGACTCGGCTCCCCACACCTCTCCCGGCCTCCCGAGCAGCTGCCTTACGTTTGCATTCGGCCTCCTAGACGGAAAAGCTTGGAACTGCTCGGTTCCGGGGTCGAAGCGGAGGATCGCGTTGGCGCCGAAGTCGGTGACCCACACTGCGTCGGTGTCGTCGACGAAGACCGCATAGGGCTGCGGGTTGTCCCCCGGCAGGGGCCACTCCTTCCACTCCTCGGTGGCCGGGTCAAAACGGCCGAGCTTGCCGGCGAACCACTCGGCCACCCACAGCTTGCCGGACGAGTCGCTCCACACCCGGCGGGCGCCGCCGCCGGCGGTCGGCACGTCGAAGGACTTGATCTCGCCGGTGGCGGAGTCGATGCGGGCGATGTAGCTGCCGGCCAGCGAGGAGAACCAGACGGTGCCGTCCGGGGTGCTCGTTATCCCGTAGGGGCCCCGGCCCTTGGGGGCCGGGAAGGTCTTGACCTCGCCGTTGGGGTCGACCCTGCCGTAGATCCCGCCCTGGCCGGTGAACCAGAGCACCCCGCTTCCGTCGAATGCCGCGGTGTTCAGGTTGGCGCTGCCGCCGGGCAGGTCGAAGCGCTTCACCTCTCTGGAGCCGGCGTCGACCCGAACGATCGCGTTGAGGCCGCCGTCGGTGATCCAGGCGGCGCCGTCCGACCCGGTGATCACCCCGTGGGGCGCCGACCCGTTGCCGAGGTCGATCAGCTCGACTTTGCCCGAGGCCGGGTCCAAATGTCCCAGCTGTCCGGAGCCCTGGGCGGTGAACCAGACGCCGCCATCGGCCGCCGGCGCCACGTCGTGAGGACGGGTGCCCGTGGGAACCGCGAACTCTGCGACCGACAGTTCGGCGGTGGTGGTGGTCTCGGGTGCCTGGACCGATGGTGACTCGGAAGCCGGGGTCGCCTCGCCCTCCGGCTCCGGCGAACCGCAGGCCGCCATCCCGATCGCCAGAGCGAGAGCGGCGGCCCTATTTCGGAACTGGCCTAATCTCATGCCGGTTACCTGAAGTTGTGTGGTCTCTCAAATTTAGATCAAGTCGCGGGCCTGAGCAGAGTGCCCATCTTCGGCTGCCTGGCGACGGCACCGCTCACAAGACCGGCCACCAACGGAACCACGAAGACGACCGTAGCGATCGTCACCCAGGGAATCACCAGCGGAAGCCGGTCCGGTCCGGGGTCCTGCGACGCCCACAGCGCCACCACCGGCATCAGGCCGGCCGGAACCGCCAGGACGGCAGCCATCAGGGCAAGCACCGCCGAAGTCGCCCCTACGAGCTTGCGGTGAAACATCGGATCGGCGCCCACCGAGACCAGAATCTCCCGGGACCTGCGCGTTTCCGAGGCGACCAGCGCAGATGCAACTGCCACGACGACCAGCGCCACGGGCAGGCTGGCGCCTGTGACCACGGCGCGCCCCAGCGCGTAGTCGGGCAGGTTTCGTTCCTCCTCGGCGTCGGACCTGCTGGTCTCGTAGGCCTCCCTGCTGTACGAGTAGGCCGAGGTCGCAATGGGCACGGACAGCGCAATCACCGCGGCGGCCACCGCAGCCCCCGTCCGGCGGCCGTGCCTCGCCGCGTCGCGGGCGGCAAGTCGTCCGGTCATCGGCAGTCGTGAGGCGATCCGCCCAACGAATCCAACCAGCAATGGAATCGAGAACAAAAAGCCGGACAGCATCGCGATCAGGCCCCCCGCCTGGAAGATGTCGTAGTCGGTCTCCGTGCCCAGGACAGTGAGCACAACGCCCGCCGCAACGATCAGCAGGCCGAACCCCGCCACCCGTCCCGGCGGCCGGGGCGGGGCGCTCCGTCCTGCAAGCGCGTCGACGGTGCTGAGTCTGGCTGCGGCCCGGGCCGGCGCAAGCGCGGCCAGGGTCGCGGCCGCGGTGCCCATAACAACCGCTCCAAGTAGCGCCAACACATTGACCCGGACTGGGCCGACGGAGTGGTCCACGAAGTCGTCGAAGAACGGATGAAGGAGGTATGCGGCCGCGACCCCGAGGACGGCGCCGGCAACCGAGCCCACGAATCCCAGGCTGGTCCCGCCGAGAAGAACGACTGCCCGGACGTGCCGGCGGTCACCGCCGATAGCGCCTACGAGACCCAGCTCTCTAAGTTGCCGGCGGGCGCCCACGACAAAGGCGGCGGCCGAGATCAATCCTGTGGCGAACAGGGCGAAGGCTCCGCCGACAAAAGAAACGGCCTCCCACAAAGCGGCTTCGGCTGGGGTGGATAACGACGTCCTCGCAATCGTTGCCACCCCGGTCACCAGCATCACCGGGAACGCCACCATGAAGACGACCAGCGCGCTCCGGCGGGGGTTGCGTCGTGCGCCCCTCCACGCAATTCGCCCGGCCGCCCGTGCGGGCGCCAGCCTCACTTGGTGACCCGTCCCAGCAACGACTCGGGGCCCTGGGGATGCTCTGTTTCGTCGACGATACGGCCATCCCGCAGAAAAACGACACGGTCCGCCCACGCCGCGAACCGGGCGTCGTGGGTGACAAGCACCCCCGCGCCACCCGACTCGCAGTGCCGGCGCATCAGCCGAAGGACCCCTTCGCCGGTTACGGTGTCGAGGGCTCCCGTAGGTTCGTCCGCCAGGAGCAGCACCCGGTCGCCGACCACGGCGCGGGCGATGGCGGTGCGCTGCTGTTCGCCGCCGGACATCTGCTCGGGAAACCGGTTGGCCAGCTCGCCCAAGGCCATCAGTTCCAGGGCATTCATCGCCGAGATCATCGCCTGGCGTCGGGAGGAGCCGTCGAGCTCGAGCGGCAGCGACACGTTCTCCACCGCGGTCAGCCCGTCGATCAGATTGTACTGCTGGAAGACGTATCCGACGCGCCGCCGCCGCAACTTCGCCAGCTCCGACGCGTCCAGCCGGGCGAGCGAGCGCCCCTCGACCAGCACCTCTCCCGAGGTCGGCCGTTCGAGCCCGCCGGCGAGCGACAGCAGCGTCGTCTTTCCCGACCCGCTCGGTCCCATCACCGCCACCAGGGCGCCCGGCTCGACCTCAAGGTCGGCGTCGACCAGTGCGTCCACGCGTAGGTGGCCGCGGCCGTGCACGCGAGACACTCCTTTGAGCTCCAGTACCGGCGTCATAGAGTCACCTGGTCGTTCCGGGCGGGCGCATCCTCCGAGAGCAACTCGCCGGACTCGTTGTGAGGGTGGTCGCGAATCGAAAGGAGCCGGGCTTCGCATGCATCGAGCCAGCGAACGCGGGCTTCGGCCTGGAAGATGAGCGAGTCCAGCAGGAACAGCCATCCGAGGTCCGCATCGGCCGGGGAGTCCCGCTTCAGGCGGGTGTAGTCCTGAAGCAACTCGACGGCGTGGCGCCGTTCTGCCTGGATCACCCGGCTTCCATCGACCTCGCTCCGCCGGGCGACCATGACCAGCTTGAGCACCAGCTCCTCACGCGACGGGGCGCCGCCTGCCGGCTCGTCGAACCACCTGCCGAGGGTTGCCCGGCCCTGCTCGGTGATCTCGTAGAACTTGTGGCCCTTGGCGTCTTCGTCGACTAGAACTGCGACCAGGCCATCCCGCTGCAGCCGATCGAGGGTGGTGTAGACCTGCCCGACGTTCAACGGCCAAACCCCTCCGGTGCGCCCTTCGAAACGGTTCTTCAATTGAAGCCCGTAACCGGGCCGCTCGTCGAGGATGGCCAGCAGACTCATTCCTACAGACACGTTGCCTCCCTTAGGTACCGTACCGCCTTGTATACTCAGTATACTCAGCGGCCGTCAACCCGAGCCGCACTCCCTCAAACTATTTCTCAACCGATCTTGACATCGTTTGATGTAACAGTCTATGCTGCATCTATTGGGAGTTTGGGAAGGGAGAAGGCAATGGCACAGTCGGTAGTAGCCCCAGTTGGACGTGGTTCGGCGGTCTCACGGGTTCGTGTCGAGTCGGTTGGGGTTGCCCGGCCGTCGCAGCACTGGGGCGAGCGGGCGGTGGCCCTGGTCCTTGCCTTCGTGGCGGTAATCCTGAACGCCACCCTGGTGGGCGCGCTGGTCGGCATGCCGCTCTTCCTGCTGGCGATGCACCTGATGATGGAGTCTTTGGAGCAGTAATTCCGCAGGGGGGCCAGTTGGGCCGGCGAGCCGTCCGGGCAGGGACGGTTCGCCGGCTCATCTTGTTTCTGAAGAGTCCGGTTCGAGCGACGGGTTAAACGGATTAATGAGTGAGTCGGCGTGCTTGCTTTGATAAGGCCCTAGTTACTCGGCCGATCTCGTCGCCCACTCGATC
>DASTUJ010000044.1 GCA_035759705.1 Actinomycetota bacterium
CAGTAGGGACGCGAAGGGCGTCGGCTGCCACCCAGGGCATCTCTGAGCGCCGCCCGGTGTGGGCGGGTGCGGGGCGGGGTGGTCAGGTGTCGGCTGGGGGTGCGCTGCGTCGGCGGTCGCTGCGCCGGCGGTCGTGGGAGATGTCGAGGGTGCCGGTGTGGTCGCGGAGGAACTGGTAGCCGTGCGGGCTGGTCCACAGATACGACCCGGGTTCGAGGACGTGGTAGGTCCAGCCGCCGTGGGTCTTCAACCGGTGATGTCGGCGGCACAGGGGGGCGATCGAGCACACACAGGTCGGTCCGCCCCTGTTGTGGGGGATCACGTGGTCGCGGTCGCAGGGATGCTCATCGGCTCTGAGTGGTCGGGCGGGTCGGGTGCAGGTGAGTCGGCCCGGGGCGCGGTGCCTCGGTTGCTCGGGGTCGGTTTCCCCGGGCCGCTCTCCGAACCCGGCGTGCGGCTTTCACCGCACCGGGCTCTCCACGGTTTCTGCACTCAGGCTGGTTCGGACAGGCGGATGAAGGGGTTGGGGATCGCGTTGCCCCGGTAGCGGTACCGACGGATCGGGATGCTGGTGGGGTTGAACAGGTCGATCTCGTCCGCGTGGATGGGTCGCCACCGGCCCGTGGGGCCGACCAGCCAGTTGCGGATGTCGTGCCACTTCCAACGGTGTCGGGTGCGCTGCCAGTGCACGATCCGCCACCAGGTGAACTGCCTGAGGTGGTCGAAGGTGCGGGTAGCGGCCGCGTGCCGGAAGTAGTTCGCCCAGCCACGCGTGATCTGGTTGATCCGGATCAGCGTGTCCTTCAGGTCCGCCTGTGATGTCCTGCGGGTCAGGGCACGGATCTTCGCCTTCACCGACTGCAGGGCTCGTTGGGCCGGGAAGGTGTAGACGTACCACTTGTTGGTGCCCCTCTTGCGGTCCCACCGGATGTGGAACCCGAGGAAGTCGAACCCCTCGCTCATGTGCACGATCCGGGTCTTGGCCGGCGACAGCCGCAGCCCCATCGGTTCCAGCACACGAACGATCTCCTCGCGCAACTCGGTCAGGTGGGGTTCGGACCCATCGGTGAGCACCACGAAGTCGTCCGCGTAGCGGACCAGGCGCCAGTTCGGCAGGTCTTTCCACCTCCTCCTGCGTCGCCGCATTGCTGTGGACATCTCCGCCCCCGGTGACCATGACGCGTGCAGTGCCTCGTCGAGGACCGACAGCGCGATGTTGGCCAGCAGTGGTGAGAGGATGCCGCCTTGCGGTGTCCCGGTGTGGGTGTCCTCGAACTCGCCGAGTTCACTGAGGATCCCGGCTTTGAGGAACGCCCTCACCAGGGCGAGCACCCGCTTATCCTTGACCCGGCCACGGACCCGGCCCATCAGGGCGGTGTGGTCGATCCGGTCAAAGCACGCCTCGATATCCGCGTCCAGCACCCACCGATAGCCCTGGGAACCGAACAGGTGGATCTCGGCGATCGCGTCGTGCGCGCGCCGGTGTGGCCGGAACCCGTAAGAGACCGGCACGAAGTCGGCCTCGAAGATCGGTTCCAGCACCAGCTTCAACGCAGCCTGAACGACCCGGTCGGTCACCGTGGGAATGCCCAGGCGTCGGACCTTTCCCGACCCGCCCGGTTTGGGGATCTTGCGTTCCCGCACCGGTTGGGGCCGGTACTCCCCGCACTTGATCAGGGAGCGAAGGTCGTCCAAGAATTTGTGGGTCCCGACCTCGCGTTCGATCCGGGCAACTGTCCACCCGTCCGAACCCGCTGTCTTGGCCCCGCGATTGTCCGCGACCCGGTTCCACGCCACGATCAGCGTGGCCGGGTCGTGCACGAGGTTGAACAGGTCATCGAACCGACGGCCAGGATCGGCCGCCGCCCAACTGTGCAGCTTGGTCTGAATCTGCGATACCCACGCGGCCGGGTACTCCCGAACCGGTGGAGCGCCGATATTCACCGACGCGTCTGCCGCCATGACATCTCCTCACTGCTCGAATACCGCTGCCGCCCTTCGCCATGTGACCGGCTCTCCCGGCCTCGGACTACTACGACGGCTCCGCCCCGTCCCGACCCGATCGGTCGACGGTGGACCCAACCCACCGCGGTCGCTGGCCGCGCCCGCAGTCGGCAGGGTCGAGACGGTTCCCGTGTTCACTCATCGATCGCTCGGCGAAGGAGGCACCCGACTTGGCCCCTGCGACATCGCCATGGCTACAACCCGCAGCACGTCACCACGGCCTCCCCGTCGGCCCTTGCAAACCTCAGGAGAGTTCCCCACCCGTTCACCACGGGCAGGTGCGCGTCGCCTCCGGCCCAGATCCGCCAGGTTTCGAGCCGGTGCGTCTTGGAGAGGCGTAAACGCCGGTTCCTCACGTATACCTTTTCGCCACGCTCGCCACACCCGCGCCGTCTGGCAGTACCAGCACGCCATGGCTTTGTCAGGGCCGCTTGCCACCCAATCCCAGCACCTCCCGGGTCAGGCTGCCCTCAGCTTCACCGGCCCGCTGCGACGGGCTCGGCGGCGACGGTCTCTCACCTCCGCTCGATCAACAAGCGCCTCACGGCGCAC
>DASTUJ010000045.1 GCA_035759705.1 Actinomycetota bacterium
TGTGGCGCCTGCATCGTGCCGGCCGCCGGCGGGAGGTGATGGTTGTGGCCGGGGTGTTCGCCCTGGCGGGCGCGGGGTACCTGTTCGGCCACCTGCGCTGGTACGGGAGTCTCACCGTCTACGCCACCGGCCAGCATTTCGCCGAGACCGGGGAGTTCAGCGTGATGGGCGTGACCCCCAACTTCGCCACGCGAACCAGCCGGTTGATCGGCCTGCTGGTCGACCGGCGCTTCGGGCTTGCGGCCTGGCAGCCGGCGTGGCTGCTGATGATCCCTGCGCTCGCCTGGTTGGCGCGCAAGCGCCCGGCGGGGTGGGAGGTGCTCGCGCTGCCGCTGGCCGCCGGCTGGTTGTCCGCCACTTATCTCGCTCTGACCATGCACGGCTGGTGGTGGCCGGGGCGCCAGGTGGTGGTTGTGCTGCCGGCGGCGGTGCTCGCGATCTGCATCTGGGCCGGCTCCGCACGGGGGGTGTGGCTCACGACCGCGCTCGGGGTGGTCGGGATGTTCAACCTGGCGTGGCTGTTCGTCCAGGGCCGGCGGGCGCAGCTGACGATGGTCGTCGACTTCTTCGACACCACCAACCCGGTCTACCGGGGATGGTCCAGGCTGTTGCCGGACTACATCGTCCTGTCCACGGGCGACTGGGTTCTGCACGCAATCTGGGTCGCCGTTGCGTTCTTTCTCATCCTCCAGGGGAGACGACGCCCGCCTGTGACCTCGGAAGCTCCGAGCCTACCTGTCTAAATCTGGGCACTTTATCCGGGCAAGATGGGTCAATCACCCGCTGGTCGCCCGGCTCTCAAAAGGGAAGCATTATCGGAGCCGTTCCTCTCTAGGAGGCCCTCATGCCCGGCACGATCGTGCGGTACGTGTTGCTTGGATTATCTCGAATTCTTGGTGGGTTTCTTCGACTATGGAAACGTCGCGCGGCCTGGGCAGTGTTCCCGGCGGTCCTGATGATTCTGGTGGCCAACTTTGTGCTTTATGCGTTCGGCGACTCAGTGAGCCAAGGATTCAAAGGCATCCTCACGGCTTTCTCCGCGCCGGCAGGCATCAAACGAAACGACCTTTTCCCTTTGATCTTGACATTAGGGCTATTTGCAATCGTCGTTTGGATCGCGCGCTCACGCTCACGCATGGTCGTCGGAACCTTCACCGACTATCGCTCGTTGTCGGAGTCGCCCGCCTCTCAAAAGGAAGCAAGCGGCTCGTCCTCCGGCGGAACCACCTCTGCTGCATCCGGGTTGGGCAACCTTCTTGTCGCGGAGCTCGGCAGCCTGCATCGCCTATACCGGGTCGTCGATCGCACCCGTGCGGTTCCCGACGCCGTTAAAGGCCACCAAAACGTCTCATTCGACGAACAACGGACCCTAGACCAGCGCGACGACGAGTTCGAGAAGGCGAACGATGACCCCCTGGTGTTGCCGGCGCCGATCATGGCCGAAGACGTGATGGTCGCCTTGGACTCAGTCGTGTCGGTCGAGTCCACGATCAAAGTAGGACCGGTGAACCTGCCAATCGGCGCGATGGCCTCCCTCGTCTCTCGAATTGCACGGGGCCCCCGGATTACCGGCTCGCTCCACCAGGTTGGGGACGAGCTGACCCTGACGGCACGCACCGTCGGCGCGCGGGCGAACTATCAGTGGAAGGTAACCCGGGGGTCCTCGAAGTCCGGCGCCATGCCCGCTCCCGAAACGCTCGTCGAGGAGCTTGCAATCCGAATCTTCAGCGATCTGTCGCTAAGGGGGTCCGTGAAGTGGAGGGCCGCTCAGCAGCACGTCGCAGGCCTGAGAAGGTACCGCGAGTGCGTGGGAACCAGGAAGGATCGCCGGACCAAGCTGGAGGAGGCAAAGGATGCCTTCATTCAGACGATTGCGGAGGACGACGGGTTCGATCTCGCCTATTACAACCTGGGCGTCGTAACCACGGACCTCCGTCAGTTTGCTGCAGCGGAGGATGCCTTTCGTGGTGCAATCGGCAGAAACGATCGCCGGTGGGAGCCCCACTACGGGTTGGCTCAACTCTATTTTGAGCAGGAACGGTTCGAGGAGATGGTCGTTCTGTGCGACCGTATGCTCCAGCTCAAAACACGAAGGGCCGAGACGTATCACTTGCAGGCGGTCGCTTACCGCAAGCTTGGGAGACGGGACGAGGCCATGAAGGCATGGCAGCGGGCGGTCTGGTGGGCATGGCTCCGTCTTTGCCTGGCGGCGCGGCGACGGAACGAACCGGAGGTCTGCGGCTTGGCAGCAACGAGCCTTCGCAATCTCGGCACGATGCGA
>DASTUJ010000046.1 GCA_035759705.1 Actinomycetota bacterium
AGTGCTGACCCCGGCGGGGCTCGAGAGCTACAGCTACGACGACCTGTACCGGCTGACCGGGGTCACCTACCCGGATTCGTCGACCCAGGCCTACACCTACGACAACGTCGGCAACCGGCAGACCAAGGTAGAGGGCTCGACGACCTCCTACACCTACGACAACGCCGACCGGATGACCACAGCAGGCGGGGTGACCTACACCTACGACAACAACGGCAACCAGACCGGCCGGGGAGCGGACGTGTTCGGCTGGGACATCGAGGACCGCCTCACCTCGGCAACCGTCGGGGGCAACCCGGTCAGCTACACCTACCGGGGAGACGACCTTCGGCACTCCAAGACCCAGGCCGGGGTGACCACGGTCTTCACCTGGGATCTGGCGGCCGTGCTGCCGGTGGTGCTGCAGGAGGGCAACACCAGCTACGTTTACGGGCTGGGGCTGATCAGCCAGGCCACTGGGACCACCACCAGCTACCCGCTGGCAGACGGCCTGGGGTCGACGGCGGCTCTGACGGATGCGTCGGGAGCGGTCACTGCGACCTACACCTACGACGTTTTCGGAGCTGTGAAATCGAGCACGGGGCCGGGCTCAACCGAGTTCCGGTTTGCCGGCCAGCAGGACGATCCGGCCTTGGGCTACCAGTACCTGAGGGCCCGGTACTACGACCCGTCTATCGGCCGTTTTATCAGTAAGGATCCGTTCTCTGGAACTTTGGTGGATCCGCAAAGCCAAACAGCGTACCCGTACTCACACAGTAATCCTGTAAATTTCCGGGATCCAACAGGACTGTGCACCTGTTCGCCGAAGGTAAGCGGAATAGCCCGGCTTCTTGGGCCGGGTGACTTTTTCCGGGCGGCAGGATATTCGGTGCGCGGAGAATTTCGGAAAGCATGGGACGTCGCAGTAAATCTGGAGTCCATTGCCGAAGCCTCAGCTTCGGGCACAGCCAAGCAAATAGCGGCCTACGCTAAGGCGACTATGCGTACAGGCGGCGCCTTGGCCGTAAAACTGCTTCCCGTGGTAGGTCAGATAGCGTTGACAGTTGATGGGGTCTGCTCCGCACCAGACGCAGCTGATGCCGTCGCCAAATGGCCCGTTGTTCAGAAGTTCAGCGGATGGGTGCGTTCCTCCATGGCTTCCATGCCTCTGGGTCCGTATGTTCCGCTGACCCGAACGCCCAATTAAGGAGTGGCGATGCGAAGCGGAGACAGAAAGTTGATTGGTTCAAGGGACTGCAGAGAAATGGCAACCGGCGCAGCCGGGACTCTGGGATTGGCTGAACCGATCAGGGCATGCGCGCTCCTTATTCCCGATTATCCGGTTGTATTCGGAGATCTCGGACCGTTCGCTGTCATTGATTGGATGTTGCGCTCGATTTTTCGGCGGACCTCAACAGCTGGGGCACCCCATAGTCTCTGGATCCTTACCTCCTCAGAACTGATCGTTCTTGAAGCCTCCCCATGGGGTGAGCCAACCCCGCTAGGGTTGATCGGGCGGTGGTCTCTACTTGAAGTGAAGGCTCGGCGGATCCGTCCGAGAATGTTGCTTATCCGCGCACCAATCGCTCTGGAGGTAACGACACCCTCCCGTACCCTTAGAGTTAGGAGTGAGGTTTTGGACGACGATTACGAACGTCTAGCACATGCGCTCTGCGAGGATGCCCCCCCTCTGTCAGGATGATCCGAGACGCTTGCTCTCATCTAACTGACCTGGATCGCCTCGGAGCGTTTGCTGAGATACGGCCGGCTCGGATTCGTCGTCTGGATCCTGGACAACCGCGCTCTGGAAAAACAACACCTTGCTCGTTCATCAGGCAGACATCGTGGTGATGCTGCGACCATCAATCCCTACGGAGACCAAATCTCTCCTGCCTTCGGCTTGGAGAATGCAATCAGCCTGGAGGAGACGGTGGCGCCCAATAGTTAAGTGCTCGACCTGGGTTTTCTAACGAGGTCGTTGCACACCATTAGCCCCCAGGGAGCCGGTACTTATCTTCCAAAGCCTTGTGCCCATCGAGATCGACCACCGGCTCGAACTCCGTGAACGAGACCATCATCTCCGGGTGGTCGCGTACGGTCCCCTCTTTTTTCAGGACCTCCAACACCTCCTGGACGGCCTTGGTTGCGGCGAACAGCGGCGTCAGAGGTGTGACGATCAGGTCGTAGCCCAGGTCGTGGAGCTCGGCGTCGGTGAGCAGCGGGGTCTTGCCCCCCTCGATCATGTTTGCGACCCTGACAACCCCTTCGACCTCCTTGGCGACCCGTTCCAGAGACTCGATGTCCGGCGGCGCCTCGACGAAGATCGCGTCGACACCCAGGTCCCGGGCCCGCCTGGCCCGGTCGATTGCGTCGTCTATGCCCCGGGTGCTGAGGGCGTCGGTCCGGGCGACCAGGAACAGGTCTTTGCCCTCCTCCCGCTGGTCGAGCACGGCCTTCAGCTTGGCCAGCCAGTCGTCCGCCTCAACCACCTTCTTGCCGGCGAAGTGGCCGCACTTCTTAGGCCAGACCTGGTCCTCCAGAAAGATGCCTGCGGCCCCGGCGCCGTGGAGCAGGTCGACCGTCCGGATGCAGCTGAGGGGGTTGCCGTAGCCGGTGTCGGCGTCGACTATCACCGGCAGCGTGGTGTTCGAGCAGATGCCCCGGGCGGAGTCGGCGATCTCGCTCTGGGTCAAATATCCGAAGTCCGGCGAACCGAGCCTGGAGGCGGAGACCGAGTAGCCGGAGACGAACAGGACGTCGAAACCGGCCCTCGTGGCCAGGCGGGTGGTCAATGCGTCGTAGACACCCGGCATGTTGACGGTGGCGCCGCCTGCGAGGAGCTGACGGATCGCGTCGGCGGAGTTGCCCAAGATTGAAGCCTTTCGTCCGGGGAATGGAGTACGGGAAAAGGTCTGGCTGAAGAGGGAATATCCTAGTACGCATGACGTTCAACGAACGCCTCAACAGCATCCGCCACACCCCGGTCGACATCGCAATCGCGGCGGCGCTGGTCCTGCTCGGGCTGCCGCTGCTGCTGGGACTTATTGCCGGAGGCGGCGCCTACCTCTACTTCTTCAAGTTCTCGCCCCCTATCGCGATCCCGGAGCCCAGCGGCGTCAACATCGCCCGGTCGAGCCACATCTACGCGGCGGACGGCACCCTGCTGGCGACCCTGCGCGGCGCCAACTTCCGGGTGCCCATCGACTACGAAGAGATGCCCAGCAACCTCAAAAGGGCGGTCGTCGCCTCGGAGGACTCCCGCTTCTTCGAGCACCAGGGGCTGGACTTCGCCGCGATCATCAAGGCGCTGACCGAGTCCCAGGTCTCCGGCGAAAGGCTCCGGGGCGCGTCGACGATCACCCAGCAGTACGTGGGAACCGTGTTCGTCGGCAAGGAACGCTCTCTCACCCGAAAGATCCGGGAGGCCCAGATCGCCTCGCAGCTGGAGCGGGAGGTCGGCAAGGAGCAGATTCTCGAGCGCTACCTGAACACCGTCTACTTCGGCGCCGGCTCCTACGGCATCGAAGCGGCCGCCAACACCTTTTTCGGCAAGAGCGCCAAGGACCTGACCCTTTCCGAGTCTGCCCAGCTGGTGGGGCAGATTCCCGCCCCCAGCCGCTACTCCCCCTACACCAACCCGGCCCGGGCTGAGGCCCGCCGGCTGGACGTCATCGGCCGGATGGAGCAGGTCGGCAACATTACGGCCCAGGAAGCGGTGGAGGCCCGGCGGGAGAAGCCGGTCTTCCAGGA
>DASTUJ010000047.1 GCA_035759705.1 Actinomycetota bacterium
TCTGGCGTTCGTTCCGAGTCCGGCGGCTGCAGCGGCGGCACCGGCGGCGACGCAACCGGCGGCGACGGCGGCGAAGGTAACGGCGGCGACGCCGACACCGGCGACGGCGGCGAAGGCGGCGAAGGCGGACGTTCCGGTAACGGCGGCAACGGCGCACGCAGCGGCCGTAGCGGCGACTCCGGCGCAACCGGCGACACCTGCGCAGACGCAGACAACAACAACAACTGCTAACAGCAGCTGGATCAACAAAAGGACCCCCGAAAGGGGGTCCTTTTTTGTGTCCGGCTTTAAGTCCTAGAGCACGATGGTCGAGCCGATCCCAGCCTGCAGCGCCCTTTCGTAGGCCACGATCGCCACGGCGATGTCCTGGATCGCCAGGCCGGTGGAGTCGAAGATTGTGATCTGGTCCTGGGAGGTGCGCCCGGCGGTCGTTCCGTTGATCACGTCCGACAGCGTGCCTGCGATATCACTCTCCTGAATCAACCCTTGCGAGATGGCCACGTTGACCTCGCCGCCGTGGGTGGCCTGGTACATCTCGTCGACAATCAGGCGGGCTCCCGTGAGGATCGCCGGGTCCAGCTCCTGCTTTCCGGGACCGTCGGCACCGACCGCGTTGATGTGGGCCCCGGGGCGAACCGCCGAGGCGGGGAACAACGGGGAGCGGGCCGGGGTGAGGGTGCACAGGACGTCGGCTGCGGCCGCCTCCTCGATTGAGCCGGCCCGGAAGCGGACCGACGGGTTTTCCGGGGCCAGTGACTCGATGACTGCATCGCGCCGGGCTGCGTCGTTCTCAGGGGCCCAGACGATGACTTCGGTGATAGGGAGCTGCCCGGCCACTGCACGGAACTGGTAGGCCGCCTGGGCCCCTGCTCCGATCAGGCCGAGGCTGCTGGATTCGGGGCGGGCGAGATACCTGGCGGCAACCCCGGATGCGGCGCCGGTACGGAGGGCGGTCAGCGCGGTGGCCGCCATGAGACAGAGCGGTATGCCGGTCTCCTGGGAGTACAGCACGTAGGTGCCGACAACCGAGGGCAGGCCCTTCGACGGGTTGAGCTCGTGGGAGTTGATCAGCTTCACCCCGGCGAACCGGTCCCCCACCGCAGCCGGCATGGCTCTGAGGTCGCCGCGGTACTGCGGGAAATTGAGGTAGACCTTGGGCGGCATATGCGCCAGCCCCTTGCCGAAGTCGGCGAAAGCCAACTCGACGACGTCGACCGCCTCGGACGTGTCCACGAGTTGGGACACGTCCGAGTCGGTCAACAGCAGCAGCTTGGTCAAAGCCCGACTGCCTGCTGCTGGTGTGAGGTTGTTACTTGAGCTCGACGGTGGCGCCGGCTTCTTCCAGCTGGGCCTTGGCCTTTTCGGCAACTTCCTTGGCGACCTTCTCCAGGATCGGCTTCGGGAACGCCTCGACCAGGTCCTTGGCTTCCTTCAAGCCGAGCTGGGTAAGAGCGCGGACTTCCTTGATGACCTGGATCTTCTTCTCGCCGATGCCGGTCAGGACAACGTCGAACTCGTCCTGCTCCTCGGCCTCGGGAGCGGCTCCGCCGCCACCGCCGCCGCCGGCGCCGGGTGCTGCTGCCATCATCTGGGGTGCTGCGGTAACGCCGAACTTCTCCTCGAACGACTTGACGAACTCGGAGAGCTCGAGAACCGTCATCTCGCCTATTGCATCCAGCAAGTCGCCTGCAGATACCTTTGCCATTTGTGCCTCCTACGCTTGCGTCTCGGCTGCGCCGGACGAATCTTCAGTGGGTGTGTTCTCGGTTGCGGCGGCTGCCTCGGGAGCGGCCGGCGCGTCTTCGGTGGGTGCCGGGGCCTCGGGTGCGGCTGCCGGAGCCGGAGCTTCAGCGTCAGCCGGAGCCGGAGCTTCTGTTTCATTGGCTGCGGCGACGCCTCGCTGCTGCTGCAGCGCATACAGGGCGTTGCCCAGGCTTCCGAGCGGTGCGTAAAGCAGGCTCGCCATCTTCTGGATCGGCGAGTTCAACAGACCTGCCAGCTTGGACAGCAGAACCTCACGGGACTCGACCGAAGCCAGAGCCTTCGCCTGCTGAGCGTCCAGGACCTTACCGCCCAGGATGCCGCCCTTGACGA
Source organism: Actinomycetota bacterium (assembly GCA_035759705.1). Classification (NCBI taxonomy): domain Bacteria; kingdom Bacillati; phylum Actinomycetota; species Actinomycetota bacterium. The sequence goes on from DASTUJ010000047.1 coordinate 2,095, forward strand.
CCAGAGCCGGGTACTTCTTGGCTACGTCATCGAGGCTCTTGGCAGCCAGCACCGCATCGCCGTTGACGAATGCGATGGCCGTGGACCCCCTCAGGAGGGGAATCAGATCCGCCATGTTGGCCTCGGTCGCAGCAATGCGGCCCAGGGTGTTCTTGACCACGCCGAACTCGGTGCCGTTCTCGGCCAGACTGCGCCGCACCTGCATCATCTCGCCGACTTTGAGGCCAGTGAACTCGGCCAGCAGTGCTGCATCGCTGGACTCAAGCTTCTCCCTGAGCTCTTTCACCGCCGCTACCTTCTGGGGTTTCGGCATAGCGCTCCTTTATCCTTTGAGTGCAAAACACTGTTCCTTAAACGCGAAAAACGACCCGCCGCGGACGACAGATCGCTCGAAAAGAGTTCAATTCTGTTCGCCTGAACAGGCCTCCCGAGGGAGCTTAAGGGGCGACCTTCGATGCGGTCGCCAACCACCTGCCGT
>DASTUJ010000048.1 GCA_035759705.1 Actinomycetota bacterium
CCTAGCGGCTGCCAAGTCAGGCGGGGCGAGATAGTCTCGGAGCATGGAAACCGACCGCTATCGTCTCCCCCGCAACGTCGTCCCCTCCCGCTACGAGCTCACCCTCGAGCCGGATCTCGCAACCGCAACCTTCTCGGGCGAAGTGTCGATCCAGGTGGACGTGAAGGAGCCGGTCGACCAGATCGTCCTCAACGCCAAAGAGCTCGAGATCGACGAGGCGTGGCTGGAGCGGGACGGCGCCCGCCTGGACGCGTCGGCTTCATTCGAAACCGAGACCGAGCGGTGCCGGCTGCAGCTCAGCGGGACGGCCGGCACCGGCGCCTGGACTCTGCGCAGCCGGTTCCGCGGGGTCCTGAACGACAAGCTCGAGGGTTTCTACCGCTCGAGCTTCACCGACCCGGAGGGGAACGACCGGGTCATCGCAACCACGCAGTTCGAGTCGACCGACGCCCGCCTGGCGTTCCCCTGCTGGGACGAGCCGGACCTCAAGGCGACGTTCGCGGTGACGCTGGTGGTCCCCGACGGGGTCCTGGCGCTCAGCAACGGCGCCGAGCTATCCAACGAGCCGGCCGGTGACGGCCGCCGCCGGGTGGTCTACGCCGAGACGATGAAGATGTCCACCTACCTGGTGGCCTTCGTCGTCGGGCCCCTGGGCATCACCGATCCGGTCGACGCCGCCGGCACGCCTCTCAGGGTCGCCTACCCGCCCGGCAGGGACAACCTCACCGACTTTGCGCTGGAGACCGGGGCCTTCGCCCTCAAGTATTTCGCCGACTACTACGCAATCGGCTACCCGGCGGGGAAGCTGGACCTGGTCGCCATCCCCGACTTCGCCGCCGGGGCGATGGAGAACCTCGGCTGCATCACGTTCCGGGAGACTGCCCTGCTGGTCGACCCGCAGGGCGCCACGCAGCAGGAGCTGCAGCGGGTGGCCGACGTGGTCCATCACGAGATCGCCCACATGTGGTTCGGCGACCTCGTGACCATGCGCTGGTGGAACGGGCTGTGGCTGAACGAAGCGTTCGCCACCTTCATGGAGATGAAGTGCACCGACGCCTTCCGGCCGGCCTGGGACCGCTGGGTGGACTTCGGGATCTCCCGGACTGCCGCCTTCGAGGTCGACTCGCTGGAGAGCACCCGGCCGATCGAGTTCGAGGTCGTCTCGCCCAAGGACGCCGACGGCATGTTCGACATCCTCACCTACGAGAAGGGCGCCGCAGTCCTCCGGATGCTCGAGCAGTACCTCGGCGAGGACGCCTTCCGGGACGGAGTTCGGGAGTACCTGAAGAACAACGCCTACGGGAACACCGACACCACCGACCTGTGGGATGCGCTGGAGTACTCCACGGCGGCACCCGTTCGGCGCACCATGGACGGCTGGATCTTCCGGGGAGGCTACCCACTGGTGTCCGCCGAGGTGGTCGGCGACGAATTCACCCCCAAGCTGAGGCTTCGCCAGCGGCGGTTCTCCTACCAGGAGGGTGTCGACCGCCAGAAGTGGGTGGTCCCCATTCTCATCCGCTACGGCCAGGGTGACTTCAAGGGCAGCGCCAAGGTGATGCTGGACTCCGCCGAGAACGAGTTCGACCTGATGTTCAAGCCCGACTGGCTGGTGGTCAACGCCGGCGCCACCGGGTTCTACCGGGTCCAGTACTCGCCGGAGATGCTGGAGGGCCTGATCGGGCCGGGTGTTGCGGCGATGGGCGCCGGGGAGCGTTACGGCGTGGTCGACGACCACTTCGCCGCGATGGTCGGCGGCCGGATTCCCGCCACCGAGTACCTGGACCTGCTGCGCAAGCTCTCCTCCTCCGAAACCGACCTGTCGGTGTGGCAGCGGGTCACGGGAGCGCTGGGCACCCTGGACCGGCTGGTCGACGGCGCCGCGCGGGAGGCCTACCGGTCAGCGGTCGGGGAGATCGTGCGGCCGGCGCTGGACCGCTTGGGCTGGGAGCCGGCCGCCGGCGAGAGCGAACGGAGCGCGCAGCTGAGGGGTGTGCTGTTGGAGACGCTGGGATCGGTGGGCGCCGACCCCGACGCGATTGGCCTGGCCCGCAAACTCCACGCTGCGTTTGTCGCCGACCCCTCGTCGGTCGACCCTGCGCTGGCGGCCGCCTCGATCGGCGTGATCGCCGACAACGGCGACGCCGGGGACTTCGACCTGTTCTGGGAACGGCACAAGGCGTCCCCGAGCCCCCAGCTTTCGGTCCGCTACCTCCACGCCCTCGGGCGTTTCCCCGAACCCGAGCTGGCGAAGCGGCTGCTCGGTCTGGTCGCGACCGACGTGAGGACTCAGGATGCCCCCTTCACGCTCGCCAGGGCGATGGGGAACCGGGAGACCGGCCGGATCGTGTGGGAGTTCATTCGGGACAGCTGGGACCAGCTGCTCGAGCGGTTCCCGGCCGGGAGCATCGTGCGGATGGTGTCGTCTATAGCCGGGATAACCGAGCGGGAGTGGGCCGCCGAGGTCCAGGAGTTCTTCGACTCCCACCCGGTTCCGCAGAGCGAGAAGACGCTGGCCCAGAACCTGGAGCGCATGTGGAACGCGGTCAGGCTGAAGGAGCGGGAGGCGGAAAGCTTCGCGGCAAATTTGTCCTAGATGAATACCGGTCGTGCAGCTCGTTCGGGGCTATCGTTACGCCCCTGAAATTAGTGAGACGCGATGGGGGAGCCACGTAAAGATGGCCGGGGCGAAGATGTCGGCAGGGCAAACCGTAATTCTCATTCTGGCAACTCTGCTGCATCTGGTGGTCGGATATTTCTACCTGGTGACCGGTCTGATGGCGCCGGTCTGGGGGGTGGGACTCCTGCTTCTCATCTGGATCGGTCTGGCGATCTGGGGTTACCGCAACCGCCACCGGGCCCTGGTCATTCTCGTGCCGCTCGTCGCGGTCGCCGTCTGGTTCGTGGTGCTGTCGCTGGGCGAGAGCCTGCTCGGCTGGACCGCCTGAAGCCGGCTCTCGGCTAGGCTGAAGCCGTGGGTAAACAAACCAAGAAGCGCCGCAAGGGTCCGAGCGCGGCCGAGTTGGAGCGCCGCGCCAAGCAGCGGTCGGCCCTCAACCGGCTGTCTCCCGACGCCCCCGAGTTGACCAAGGAGCTCCGGGAGGCCGCAGCACGGGGTGCCGAGGGCCGGGAGGATGCAATTCACGTCGACTCTCGCGACTGGCGGGAGGCCAAGATCCAGGGCCGGGAGGCGGAGATCGTGGAGGCCGTCGAGAAAGGCGAGACGGCCCGGGCCAAACAGATCCTCGAGGAGGTCCGGGCCAACGCCGGGGGATGCGACATCTGCAGCGCCAAGCCGGAGGAGGGCCAGGGCTGGGTCCTGTCGACCACCCAGGGCCGATCTGAACGGCGGTGGGGGCACAAAGGCTGCCTGGCCGACACTGCCGACAGGTGGTTCGAGGGCGGCCGGGAGCCGGTGTGGACCTCCGGCACGAGCATCTTCACCAGCCCCGACGCAAGCTCGACCAAGCACGTTCCCCAGACGGGCTAGGCGCCCGTCCTCCGGTCAGTGGACCGGGTCTGCCTCGTGCCCCAGGCCGGCTCGGTCGAGGCTCTCCCGGGCCCGCTTCTCCATGATCACGCCGCTCCGGCGCACAGCAGACTCCAGGGCGGACCTCAGGTTCTGCTCGGCCTCCGCCCGGCGTTCGGGGTAGTGCTCCAGCAACAGGTCGCCGCGCAGCCGGAGCACCTCGCTCTCGCAGAAGCCCTCGCTGTTCTTCGTAACCAGCAGCAGGGCTTCGTCGTACAGCTCCAGCGCCTCGTCCGGGGGTGCGCCGGCCAGCAGCTTCGCCTCCGCCAGCAGGGTCAGGAAGAACGTCTGCAGCATCCAGGCGCCGGTTGCCTTCATCCCCCGGATGCCCCCGGCTATCTCCTCCACCCCGCTTGCGGCCTCACCCTTCATCGCGCGGGCCCAGCCCCTGAGGATCGAGTTCAACGCCACGTAGAGGGGGAAGCGCTTCTCGACGGAGAAAGCGACCGCCTCCTCCCCCCAGGACAGCGTCATCTCGACGTCGCGGTCCAGGGCGGCGACCCACGCCACGATGTCCAGTGAGTGGGCGATGCTCGGGTCGTGGCCGGCCTTCCGGGCGGCCTCCAGCGCTTCGATTGCCAGTTGCATGCCGGCGTCGGCCTCCCCCAGCTCCCAAAGCCCGAAGGCCAGGAAGCACGCACAGGCAACGAAAGGGTTTTGCGGCAGCCACGCCACCAGCCAGGGGTCGTCCAGACCTTCCTTGATCGCAAGTCCCTTCTCCAGGTGCTCCTTGGCCGCAAGGAAATGGCCCCGGTGAAGGGAGGACGAGCCCATCGCGTGGTAAGCGGCGACCAGTTCTGCCGGGTCGCCGGACCGGGTGGCGATCTCGAGAAGCTGCAGGGCGATCTCGTGCCCCATCTCATACCGGGCGCTGACGAAGTGGAAGGCGAACAGGCCCCAGAGGACCGGAACCAGGTCCCTGCTCTCACCCAGGGCAAGGCAAAGTTCCTTGGCCCGCTCGAGCGCCTTTCCCGCCGCCGGGGCGGCGTAACCCCTGGTCATCATCGCTACCGAGTTGATGCGCAGCTGCACCTGCAGCTCCCGGCGGTCCCGTTCCTCGCCGGCCCGCACGTTTCCCAACAGCTCCAGCGCACGGTGAAGCTGCTCCTCTGCCTGCTCGTACGCAAGCCGGGAGTAGGCGACGTCGGCAGCGAGGAGCGCCAGCGGGATCGCCCGCTCGGCGCCGACGGCCGGCGCCGCCTGGAAGAAGTGGTTGGCCAGCTCGAGGGCGTGGGCGGCGTCCTCGCCGTAGGTGGCGTCGATGGCCTCGCCCACCCGGGCGTGCAGCCGGGCACGCCGGGAAGCAGTCAACTCCTCCAAGATCGTCTCCCGGACCAGGTCGTGGCTGAACCGGAACCGCCCGACCACGTCGGGGTTCTCGAGGACCAGACCGCTCATAAGGGCCGCCTCCACGAGCTCCAGGGTCCTCTCCGAGTCCAGCTCGGCTGCCGCCTCCAGGACCCTCAGCTCGAAGTCTCTACCTTCGACGGCAGCCAGGGACAACACCGCCATGGTCTCCTCGGGGAGGCGGCGCAGACGCCGGCGGACCACGTCGCGCACGCCGGCGGGAACCGCCCGTCCCAGCCCGCCTGAGGCCCCCAGGTCGTGCTCGGAGGCCAGCAGCCGGGCCAGCTCGGTGACGAAGAAGGGGTTGCCCTCGGTGCGGGTTCTCACGGCGGCCACCGTCCGGCCCGGGACGACCGCTCCGGTTGTAGCCTCAATGAGGTCCGCCACCTCCAGCTCACCGAGGCCCTCGAGCTCGATCCGGTCCGCCACCTGGTGGCGGGAGAGCGTGGCCAGACAGTCCCTCAGCGGGTGGCCTGGGCCGATCTCGGCCGGGCGGTAGGTGCCCAGGATCAAAAGGCGGGACTCCCGCAGCTTGGGGGCCAGGTAGGAGAGCAGCTGAAACGACACCGCGTCGGCCCACTGGAGGTCGTCGAGCACCACGACCAGCGGCTGCCCGGCGGAGGCGGCGGCGAGGATGCCGGCCATCGCGTCGAACAGTCTCAGCCGGGCGGTCTCCGGGTCGAGGGCGGCCGGGGTCTCCAGCGGACCGGTGAGGGTCTGGATCTCGGGAATAACCTGGGCAAGCTCGGACATCCCGGCCCCCGGAGCCACCGGCGCCGGATCCGGCCGGCGGATCAGGGAGCGGATTACCTCCACCCACGGCCAGTAGGCGGGCGTCCCGCCTCCTTCGATGCTGCCCCCCCAGGCCCACGGGATCCCCCGCTCGGCGGCTCTGGCGAGCAACTCCTGGACCAGTCTCGTCTTGCCGATACCGGGCTCGCCCTGGACGAGGACGGCGCCGCCCCGACCGGAGGCCGCTCGATCCAGACCGGCCACGAGGCGCCCCAGCTCCTTTCGCCGTCCGACCATGGGCATCTCGGCTTCCGGCGCCGCCGGACCGCCGGAGGGCTTCTCCGGCTCCTTCGTCGCCGGCGCGGTCGCCGCAGGCTCGGCCGGCGCCGCCACGGTCCCTCCGGCGGGAGGACGCCAGTCGATTGATGGTGTCTGTGCCAGGATGTCGGACTCCAGCCGGCGGAGGGAGGGGCCGGGGTCGATCCCCAGCTCCTCGACCAGCGTGTTGCGCGCCGTCTGGTAGGCGCCGAGGGCGTCGGCCTGCCGGCCGGCTCGGTAGAGGGCCAGCATCAGCATGCCGGTCAGGCGCTCTCTGAGAGGGTTGGCCGAAACCGCGGCCTCCAGCTGCGGCACGGCGGCGTCGTGGGCCCCAAGGTCGAGTTCGGCCTGGAACCGGTCTTCCTGGGCGACCAGGCGGAGCTCGTCCAGCCGGGCGGCTTCGGCCTGGGCGAAGGATTCGAATGCGAAGTCCGCCAGCGCGGACCCCCTCCAGAGGGCCAGGGCCTCGTCGAGAAGAAGCCGAGCGGCCGCCGGGTCGTCCGCAAGGAGGCTGCGGCCTTCGGCGGCCAGGGCTTCGAAGCGGGTGGAGTCGAGGGTGCCGTCGGGGACCCTGAGAACATAACCCGGGCTCTGGGTGACCAGGACTTTGGGAGGCTCGCGGGGTGTGCGGTTGGGCTCGAGGACCCGGCGGAGGTTCGATACGTAGGCCTGAAGGGTGCCGATGGCCTGGGCCGGCGGCTCCTCTCCCCACAGCTCGTCGATCAGCCTGTCGAGGGAAACCACACGGTTGGCCTCGATCGTGAGGGCGGCCAGCACCGCTCGCTGTTTGCGGGGGCCCAGGTCGACCGATTTGCCGTCGAGGAGAACCTCGAAGGGCCCGAGGACGCCGATCTGGATCATCGGAAGTGCTCCGCGCGCCGCTCACGGGGTTCAGGACGTACTCGGTTCACCTTCAGCCGAACGAGCGCGCGCACCCGGAAATTGTAGCGGTTTGCGCCCCCGGCTTGGAGGTCCGAGTTGCGTGCTGTCAGCCCGCCTTTTTGAGCTCGGGCACGAGCGGCGGCGCTTCCAACGGAACGATCACTACCGTTGAGTCCTGCCGCGGGACCAGGGGCTCGTTGTCGGCAAAGGGCTCACCCCACAGCCGCTCCTCCCCGAGTCCCGCCATGAAGTCGTGAAACAAAAGCACCCCCAGCAGAGCCACCGGCAGTGCCATCACAAACTGAATCCAGCTCACCTCGTCCCCCTTGTTCAGCTCAAAGTGAAAGTTCAAGCCAGTCGCCCCCGGCGACCGCCTTGCGAAAACCTGCCGCCCACAGCTCCCCGATCTCCTCGATCTCCGAAGGGGTTGCCACCAGCAGGCTCTTCGCGCCGGCCGCCCGAAGACGATCGGCAATTCCGGTGATCAGCCGGCCGGTGACCAACCGGCCCGGAAAGGCCCGATTGACCGAGAACCGGTGCAGCTCCACCGTCTGTTGGTCAACGTCGACCGTTAGCGCCGCCCCGACCGGAGCGCAGGTGCTGCCTTCGGCGACGTCCACCAGCTCGAACAACCGGACGCCGCATCGGCCCTCGTTCCAGACCACGGAGTCGTAGCTGCAGAACAGCAGCTTCAGCGAGGAGCCTGCGGCGTCCCCCAGGTCGACCTGCCTGAGAAGCAGGGGAGGGACCACCGGCGTTTTCTCGGATTCCACAGTCTTTTTCATGGTCCAAGTATCGGAAGAGGTCCTAGGAGATCGCTAGGACGATTGGCCGGTCGCGTCCTAGCCGGCTCCAAAGGCCTGGGTGAGGCCGGGTACCGCCCCCGAGTGGTTGCAGCAAACAATGGTTCCGACAGAGAATCATTCTGGTAGTGGCATGATGTAGGGATGAAGAACTCTTCCAAGCCCGACCGCCGCATCGTCCCGGGTCCGGCGTTTCTCATGTCGCAGGTCGGGATGCACTCTTCGCAGCTGTGGCGGGGGCGGATGGCGGAGCTGGGACTGGATCCCCGGCACGTCGTGCTGCTCAGGCTGGTCGGGGCGGAGGAGGGTCGTTCGCAGCTCGCTCTCGGAAAGCAGATGCGGCTGCCCCCCAGCCGGATGGTGGCGTTCGTGGACGAGCTGGAGGACCTCGGCATGCTGGAACGCCGCCCCAACCCGGCCGACCGGCGGATGAGGGCGCTTTACCTGACCGACAAGGGGAGGCAGACGCTCGAGGTAGTCATGGAGGTCTCCGCCGCCCACGAAAAGGAGTTGACGAAGGGGTTGTCAAAGCCTGAGGTGGCGGAGTTGATCCGCCTTCTGGGCCGGGTGGCCGGGGAGCAGGGCCTGGCGCCGGGCGTCCACCCCGGTGTGGCGATGCCGAAAGGGCCGAAAGAGGTCTAAAGCAGCCGTACCGGCGGCCCGATCGGGTGGGGCCCGCCGCCGTACGACTAACCGCTTAGCTCTTGCAGCATCCCTCGCAGGTGCAGGGGCCTCCATCGCTTCCGCAGGTGCAGCCGCAGGGGCAGTCGGAATCGTTCATCTGTTGTCACCTCCTCTCTTAAGCTCGATCTCACATGGCCAGACCGAAGCGCCGGCCGGAGAAAAGCACTCCTGGGCGCTCAAGCGCTCC
>DASTUJ010000049.1 GCA_035759705.1 Actinomycetota bacterium
GATGCCGATCAGCAGGTGCTCGTTGTTGATCTTGCGGTCGCCGCGCATCACAGCCTCCTTCTGGGTGCGTTTCAGGCAGACCTTTGCCGACTGCCCCCACCGCGGGGTCCGCTCCCGGCGGCGGGGCGGCAGCTTGGCGAGGGGGGGAAGGCTCACGCCCACCCGGGCCAGAGCGGCCTCGAACTCCTCGTCGAGCGCCCGCTGGATCCGGGCCTCGTTCAGCCCCAGGTTCGACATGGCCCGGCCGGCGGGGCCTTTGGGGAACTCGGCAAGGCTGAGCAGCAGATGCTCGGCCTCCAGGCTCGACGCGCCGGTGTGGGCGGCTTTCTCACGGGCCCTCATCACGGTGCCCTTGAGATCCGGGGCGAAGGTCTCAAACAATTTGGCTCCTCTCGGTCACGGGGCGGCCTCCCGAAAGCGAGGGGCGTGCTTTTTGTGGACCGCCTGCCGGGTGACGTTCAGGGCGTCGGCAATCTGAGCCCAGGTCCAACCTGCTCCGACCGCGTGTACGACGTACTCGTCCTCCAGCCGGTCGGCAAGCTGCCTCAGGGCCACGACCGACCGAAGTGCCTCCCCGGGCTCCAGCGGGGAGTTCGTGTCGTTTCTGGTGAGGGGGTCGGTGTTCATCAAGCAACTTTAGTTGACAACTTCCGCTTCGTCAACTTAGGTTGCTGAATCACGAGCTACGTGCCGAGCTAGGGAGTGCGGCCCGACTCCGCTATGAACAGCGTCTGCTCGTCGGCCCCCGGCTCGGTGGGGACGATTGGACCGAGCGCCCCGTACCGGCGCCACTCGTCGCCGATCTGGGCCAGCAGGCGCCGGCCGTACGCGACGACCTCGGGATCGATTGTCTCGTCGATGCCCAGCGCCCTCGCCAGGTCCCAGGTGTGCATCCCGGCGTCGCCGATCCGCTCGAGAATGTAGTCGGCCGCCGGGGTCGGACCTCGGGACAGGTCCACGGTCCGGTCTACGGCACCCGGCTCTTCTACCGCCGCCATCGCTTCGGCGGCGGCCCTGCGGAAGGCGCCCTTCGGGTCGTCGCCTACCAGGTCCCCGCTGAAGCGGTCGCCGATCCCGGCGATGGTCTCACCGGCCATCAGCGGCGCCACCCAGACGGTCCCGCCGACCAGGTGTTCTACGAGGGCCCGGACGTCCCACTCGGTGTTCGGGGTGGGCAGGTGCCACTGGTCGTCGCCGATTTTTTCGACGTTGGCCACCAGTCCTTCGACGGCTGTTCGGTGTACCCGGGCGAGATCGGCTTCCATTTCGTCGGTCCTTCCGGTCAGCGATCTCCGAGCTTGACGTAGCTGCGGGGGGCCGGGCCGATGTACTCGGAGTCCGGACGGATCAGCCGGTTGTTCTGCAGCTGCTCGATTACGTGGGCGGTCCAGCCGGAGATGCGGGAGGCGGCGAAGATCGGTGTGAACAGGCGCTTGGGGATCCCGAGGTAGTGGTAAACCGCCGCGGCGTAGAAGTCGACGTTGGGGAACAGGCCCTTTTCGGTGTTGACCACCTCGAAGATCGCCTCGGAGATCTCGAACCACTTCGTGTCGCCCTTGCGGGTGCCCAGGTCCCGCGCCAGCTCCCTCAGGATGGTTGCCCGGGGGTCCTCCGCCTTGTAGACGCGGTGTCCGAAGCCCATGATCTTCTCTTTGCGGGCCAGCCGGCCCTTGATCTCCTCGGGAACGTTCTCGACCGACCCGATCTTCAGGATCATCTCGAAGACCTGCTCGTTGGCTCCGCCGTGCAGCGGGCCCTTGAGGGTGGCGATGGCCGAGGTCATGGCCGAGTGGATGTCGCTGAGGGTCCCGGCGGTCACCCGTGCGGCGAAGGTCGATGCGTTCATCGTGTGGTCGGCGTGCATGATCAGGCACTGGTCCATGATCTTGGCGTCCTCGTCCGAGGGGTACTCGCCGCTCAGGACGTAGAGCAGGTTGGCGGCGTGGCCCAGCTTGGGGTCGGGCTCCACGGGCCATTTGCCGCCTCGCAGACGCTCGGGGCCGGAGATCATCTGCGGCAACTGCGAGATCAGGCGGACGGCCTTGCGCTTGTTGGCCGGGTGGTCGGTCGACAGTACCCAGCCGTCGGGGTCGTAGGCGGAGGCGGCCGAGACCAGCGTCCGCAGCATCGACATCGGCGAGGTGGTCGACGACAGGGTCACCATCAGCTGCTTGGTGAAGTCGTGGAGGTCGCGCTCGGCGGCGAGCTGCGTGGTCAGCGCCTGCAGCTGGCCGTCGTTCGGCAGCTCCCGGTGGTGCAGGAGGTAGATGACTTCCTCAAAAGTGCTGTTGTTGACCAGATCGGTTACGTCGTAACCGGCATACATCAGCTTGCTGTTCTCGACATCGATGTCCGATATCGCCGTCTGAGCTGCAACTACACCTTCAAGACCTTTTTGACTCAACTGTCACCTCCCTTGAACGGCACGGTAGTGCAGCCCGCCAGCATGGACACTTCCTGCGATTTACAGATCTACCTCGAGCGAGGTTCTCCGACCGACTACGAGCCGCCTCTTACGGCGACCCGCGCAAGGTCATATCCTACAAGTATTCGTCCTGCGGTCACCCGCCGGCTCCTTGGGCTCCAGTTCCCTGCCGGCGGAGGCCCGTTCGGCAGGCGCCCCGAATAGCGGGGACGCGGCCGAAAGTGTCCTTTCGTTGAAGGAGTGTTTCTATATGGCTCATCGCGTCACGTTCATCCCCGGAGACGGGGTAGGCCCCGAGCTTTCCGAAGCAACCCGGCGGGTGCTGGAGGCAACCGGTGTCGAGTTCGACTGGGATGTCCAGCACGCGGGCGCCGACGTCGTCGAGGAGTTCGGCACGCCGCTGCCGCAGCACGTTCTCGACTCGATTCGCACCAACAAGGTGGCGCTCAAGGGCCCGATCACGACCCCGGTGGGCACCGGGTTTCGATCGGTGAACGTCGAGCTCCGCAAGCAGCTGGATCTGTTCGCCTGCCTTAGGCCCTGCAAGACCTACCCCGGCGTCCGGTCCCGCTACAGCGACGTGGACCTGGTGATCTTCCGGGAGAACCACGAGGACCTGTACGCCGGGATCGAGTTCGAGATGGGCTCCACCGAGGCCCTCGGCCTGATCGACTACATCAAGGGCATCTCCGGCAGGGAGATCAGGCAGGACTCCGGCATCTCGATCAAGCCGATCTCGGTCTACGGCACCACCCGGATCGTCAAAGCCGCCTTCGAGTACGCCCGGGCCAACGGTCGCAAAAAGGTGACCGCGGTCCACAAGTCGAACATCATGAAGTTTTCCGACGGCCTGTTCCTTAGGACCGCCCGGGAGGTGGCCGAGCAGTACTCCGACATCGAGTTCGAGGATCGCATCGTCGACAACATGTGCATGCAGCTGGTGGCCTACCCGGGCGACTACGACATCCTGGTGCTGCCCAACCTGTACGGCGACATTGTGAGCGACCTGTGCGCCGGCCTCATCGGCGGCCTCGGTGTGGCCCCCGGCGCCAACCTCGGTGAGGAGATAGCGCTTTTCGAGCCCACCCACGGCTCGGCGCCCAAGTACAAGGGCATGAACAAGATGAACCCCATGGCGCTGATGCTCTCGGGCGTCCTGATGCTCAGGCACTTGGGCGAGAAGGACGCCGCCGACCGCATGGAGAACGCCATTGCGCAGGTGATCAAGGAGGGCACGCACGTCACGCGGGACATGCTGCAGTCCCGCGGCGACCCCAACGCAGTGGGGACGTCACAAGTGGGGGATGCGGTGATAGCGCACCTTTAGCCGGCAGCGGGCCGGACCCGCGGCACATTAGAGTTATCGAATTGTTCAGAGAGGAATTGTCGGCATGGCGAAGGTAACGGTTGTTGGAGCAGGGTTTGTCGGGCGAACGACGGCGGTGCGGTTGGCGGAGAGCAACCTAGCCGACGTGGTCCTGCTGGACGTCATCGAGGGCTGGCCGCAGGGCCTCGCCCTGGACATCCGACACTCGGCGCCGGTGCAGGGTATCGAGGTGTCGGTAACCGGCACCAACGACTACGCCGAGACTGCCGGCTCCGACATCGTCGTGATCACCGCCGGCCTCCCCCGGGGCCCCGGCATGAGCCGGATGGACCTGCTGGAGAAAAACGCAGCGATCGTCGGCAGCGTCTGCGACAAGGTGAAGGAGACCTCGCCCAACGCGGTCGTCATCAACGTCACGAACCCGCTGGACGAGATGACCTTCCTCGCCGCGGAACGGACCGGGTTCCCCCGGGCCCGGGTGATGGGCATGGCCGGCATCCTGGACTCCTCCCGCCTTGCCGCCAACATCGCCGAGGAGCTGGGCGTGTCGCCGCTTTCGGTAAAAGCCATGACTCTGGGATCGCACGGCGAGCAGATGGTGCCGCTGCCCCGGCAGGCGACGGTCGACGACAAGCCGCTGGAGGAGATGGTCGACGCCGAGACCCTCGAGCGCCTGTTCGTCCGCACCCGGGCCGGCGGCTCGGAGATCGTCGGGCTGCTGAAGAAGGGGAGCGCTTTCTACGCCCCCTCGGCCGCAGTGGCGCAGATGTGCAAGGCGATCCTGTCGGGCTCGGACGAGGTGCTGCCGGTCTGCGCCTGGGTCTCCGGCGAGTACGGCATCGCCGATGTCTACCTGGGCGTCCCGGCCCGGCTGGGCAGCGGGGGAGTTGAGGAGATCGTCGAGCTCGAGCTGAACGACCAGGAGAAGGCGCAGCTGACCGAAGCCGCCGACGCCATCCGCACCCGCTGCGCCGACCTGGCATCCATCGGCTAGCCGAAATGAAAGACCCGGCGCTGGTGATCGTGAACGGGTTGCTGAAGTCCGCCGACGAGCTGGGGCTGAACGCCACCGAGCGTTACGGCAAGGACGCCCACTACCAGGCCACTTTGTGGAAGACCGCCGACACGGCGGTGGCCGCCCTGGGAATCGAGCAGGTTGAGACCGGCGACGCCGGCTTCCCGCTATTTCGCCTGAGGGGTGTGGAGGACTCCGACGAGGGAGCACCGGCTGGCGATTAGCCGCCCGCTCTTGCGAGCAAGAGCTCGTTAGGTGCTCGAGCCGCTTTCGCTCGTTCTGGCCGCTCTGGCGGCCGCTGCCGGGTCGCTGGTACAGGGCTCGGTCGGTTTTGGGTTCTCCCTGATCGCAGCACCACTTCTCACCCTCATAAACCCGGGCCTGGTTCCGGGCCCCGCAACCGTAGCGTCGGCCGCGCTGAACCTGATGACCCTCTACCGGACCCGGGGCGGCCCCGCCGACTGGCGAGGCGTGCGGTGGGCCGGGCTGGGACTGATCCCCGGGACGCTGGTGGCCGGAGTAATGCTGGCTGCGATGTCGGCCCGTCTGTTGGCCGTAAGCGTCGGGGTCCTGGTGCTCCTCGCCATTGTGGTCAGCATGGCCGGGGTCCAGGTGCGGAGAAGCGCTCCGTCCCTGCTGGCCATCGGGACCGTGTCCGGGTTCATGGGAACCGTTGCGACCGTCGGAGGGCCCGCGATGGCACTGGCCTACCAGCACGACTCGGGCCCGGTGATCCGGGCGACGCTCAACCGGTTCTTCCTGGCCGGGACGATCATCGCGATGGCCGTCCTGATCCCCGCAGGGCACCTCGATCGGGAGCACATGCTGGCCGGGCTCGCCATGGTGCCGGGAGTAGGGGTGGGTTACCTGGTCGCCCAGAGGCTCCACAAACGCATCGACGCCGGATGGGCCCGCCCGGCGGTCCTGACCGTGGCCGCAGTGTCTTCGATAGCTGTGCTGGTTCGGGAGCTCGTTTAGCAGGCAGGGACCAGGGCAATCGTTAACCCATCAGGTCCGTATCCCCCAAAGCTTTAGGAGAGCCCCGTGGGCAAGGTGGTCATGTACAGCTCGGTGTCGGTGGACGGCTTCGTCGCGGACGAGAATGACCAGCCCGGACCGCTGTTCGACTGGTTGTCCAGTGGTGACGTCCCGTTGGACGAGAGCGGCGAGGTGAAGGTGTCGCAGACGTCCTACGACTACACCCGGCCGTACTGGGACCAGATCGGGGCGACACTCGTCGGCCGCCACGTCTTCGACATGACGGACGGCTGGGACGGGAAGCCTCCGGGCGGGATCGACCACGTGGTCGTCGTGTCGCACCGGCCGAAGCCCGAGGGCTGGGACTCCGAGGCGCCGTTTCACTTCGTCGACGGCGTCGAGGCAGCCGTGGCCAAGGCGCAGGAGCTTGCGGGTGACCGCATGGTCGAGGTCGCCGCTGGCGACGTCGGTGGCCAGGTGCTTGCCGCGGGCCTGATCGACGAGGTGC
>DASTUJ010000050.1 GCA_035759705.1 Actinomycetota bacterium
GAATCAAAAGGTATTTCATGAGCCACTTCCATCCCTTTTTGCAGCCACATGCTGCGTCCAGCAACGTGTGGGGGGACTGATTTTCGACAGCCGGGCCGGAAAAAGTTAAAAAACAAAGGCGCCCCCAAAAAGGGGCGCCTCGGAATTTGTCATCCTCCCCCGAGCGGCACAAGGCCGCTCGAGGGAGGGACGGTTGGACTCAGGCTTCCTTGTCCAGGGGAAGCTGAGACAGGACGCCGGGGTTGGACCGGGGCGGCCGGAAATCGTAGACCTTGCAGGAGGTCGTCTCCCACTCGGGCCGGTCGGCAAAGCTGCCGTTCTCCTCGAGCTCGGGGTCGCCCCACAGGCGCTCCTCGCTCAGGCCGGCTCGGAAATCGCGGACCAAGGTCCAGACGAAGAATGCTGCCGGTATTGCCAGTGCTACTTGAATCCAGGTCATGACCTTGGCCTCCGCAATGCTTCAAAATGCTTGATTTTTGTCGTTGTGTATCTACAAACACCGCCGGAGGTCTTTGTGGGGTACAAGCCGTCCAATTTTTCGACCTCTAATTAGTTAAATCGAGCCCGCCTCACCTTTATTCCGGGAAATGTCCCCCACGTGCCGTCTTTATGGTGTTCGATCTATCAATGGGCAACCCCTCGGGTCCGAACGCGATTGAAGGAGTTCCTTCTGCAGCGCGACGAGACCAGCCGGAAAAGATGACCGAATCGCTAGCTCGGCCCGAACATGAGGCTCTGGCCCGGATCGCATACGGCATAGCAACTCAGATCTTGAAGGACCACTCGGAGGCAATGGACGTTGCGAGCGAAACGATGATCACCCTGCTTGCGCGCTTCGAGCCCCCGAGCAACAACGAGAGCTACGTGACCACGGTCGCCAAGAACCTCGCCAAGAACAAGCTGCGGGGACTCAACCGCCAGCGCAAGCGCCTTCAGTGGTGGACCGACCAGCGCCCCGAGCGCGACGGCCACGACCCGGACCGCCTGCTCTCACGCCTGGTCATCGAAGAGGCGGTCAAGACCCTCCCCAAGCGCCAGCGGGAAGCCATCACCTACTGCTACCTGGAGGGGATGGACCGCAGCTCGGCTGCCCGCCGGATGGGCGTGGAGGTTGCTTCGGTGAAGACCCACCTCAAGCGTGCCTTCCGGGCACTGCGTGAAGACTTGGCCGACGGCGCGGAGGACCTGCGTTGAGCGAGCAGGTGAAAACTCCCGAGTTCGACAACCAGTTCTGGGCCACGGTCGACAGCCGGGTCGAACAGGTCCGTGACCTCACCCTCGACGAGCTCCTCCGGGCCGAGCACGACCTGCTGGACGAGCAGCTCGAGGCCGAGGTCGTCCCGGTGTTCCCCGGGCCGTTCTGGAACCGGGTGAACAAACGTGCGGCGAACGTCCGTGAGATGGCCCTTTACGAGCTGGCCGACGCCGAGGAGCGCCTGGTGAACGGACCGGAATCCGGCCGAGCTCCCTGGCGCAACCTCATCACCGTTCCGGCCGTCATGCGGCGCATGCCCCGGATCCGCCCCTTCGGCGTGCCGCTGGGCGCCCGGATCAACACCATTGGATTTGTCACCGCGGTCCTCGCCGTCCTGCTGCTCCTTCCGCAGATAGCTCCGATCGCCAGCCTGGCCGACGCCGGCAAGCCGAGAGGCCCGCTGGCGATCTTCTTCTCGGCCGACCCCGAGGACGAGGACGCTCCTTCATCCGGAAAGACCGCGAACTCCGAAACCGGGTCGGCGGCTTCCTCGGCCGCCGGGACATCCGCGACGGACGGAAAACCGAGCTCCACCAAGTCGCCGGCCCCCGGGGCCTCCTCCAAGTCCTCGACCTCCGGTGAGCCGGGCGCGACCGGCGCGAACTCGTCGCCCGATTCAGAGACCCCCGCAGTTTCCGGCACGCCGACCGCCGGCATGGCCGCGGGGGAGGACGGCGCAGACTCGGCGCCCGGCCTATCGGCGGCTGTCAAGCCTTCGGCACCCTCCAACCTCTTGGTAACGGCCATCGACGACACCTCGGTGCGCCTGAGGTGGCGTGACCAGTCGGACAACGAGTCCGGGTTCGTAATCGAACGCAGCGGCGATCCGGCGGAGCGGCGCACGACC
This sequence comes from Actinomycetota bacterium, assembly GCA_035759705.1. NCBI lineage: Bacteria > Bacillati > Actinomycetota > Actinomycetota bacterium. Next base: position 2,103 of record DASTUJ010000050.1, read on the forward strand.
GAATCCAACCAGAAGGGCTTCATCTGGACCGGTCTGGCCCCCAACTCCGAGGCCTGCTTCAAGGTGCGGGCCCGCAACGATGCCGGCGTGTCGGCCTGGGCCCCGTCCGACTTCAGGTGCGTGAGGACCTACGAATCCCAGCCGGTCGGAGGGCCGGTTGTCCTCCAGGCCCTGGCGTGCAGCAACGAGGGGACGTTCGTCTCGGTGCCCGACGTTCAGGAAACCGAGATCACCTTCCGGAACCTGACCGGCCGTGCAGTGAAGATCTTCGAGCTCGGGCAGGAAGGGGTAAGGGAGCTCACTCCGATCCGGCTGGAGGCTGGTGCCTCGACCACGGTCAACACGTTCCTGGGCAACCCATACGTGGTCACCGGCGACGACGAAGCCGCCGGCTGCATGGCGCTGTTCCTGGGCCGCAGCTGGACCTCGGTCGCCAACATCACCGAACCGGCGTAACCGCCTTCGGGGCTCTAGACGCCCTGCCGGATGAAGCGGACCCGGACCTTGCAGTCCAGCAGGAACTCCTTCACCAGGTCGGCCTCGCCGTTCTCCGGGTGCGGCGCAACTACCTCCCGCAATCCGGAGTTGGCTATCAGCTTGGCGCACTCCAGGCACGGCGGGCCGGTGATGTACAAAGTGGCCCCCTCGCGCTGGTGGGGGTCGGCGTAGAGGATCGCGTTGGCCTCGGCGTGCAGCCCCAGGCACGGCAGGGTGGCATCCCCCTTCCGGCCCCGCGGGCACCCCCCCTCGCCGCAGTTGGCGTGGCCCGAGGGAGTCCCGTTGTAGCCGGTCGACCGGACGTGCCGGTTCGACACGATCACCGCGCCGTGGCGGTGCTGGGTGCAGCTGGACCGGGTCGCCGCCTGGCGCGCCAGGTCGAGAAAGTAGGTATCCCAGTCGGTGGGTGGCTTGGCCTTCGGCATTTGCGCTCATCTTGCCAGAAACGCGAAAAACGGCGCCCGGCGGGTAGGTTGAACCGCGCCGGCTAGTTTGGGGGTCGAGCTGCGGAAAGGCTTGAGCGTGACGGATTCCGTGGAAAGCAAGGCCGGGGGCCTGCGAGCGGCGCTGCTGCGGCTCTTCCCGGTCACGCTTGTCATCGCCGCGTTGTTCTTCGTCGGGTTTCAAAACGGCTACGTCCGCATCCAGTACCCGACCCGGGACGACTACCCCGTCCGAGGGGTGGATGTCTCCCGGCACCAGAACGAGATCGACTGGCCGGCGCTGGCCACCGGCTCGGAGATCGACTTCGCGTTCATGAAAGCGTCGGAGGGCACCGACCTGCGGGATCCCCGCTTTGCCGAGAACTGGAGCGAGGCGAAAGGGCAGGTAGCGAGGAGCGCCTACCACTTCTTCACCTTCTGCACCCCGGGTGAGGCGCAGGCCCGCAACTTTCTGACGGCGGCGCCGGAGGCCGGTGAGCTGCCCCGGGCCATCGACGTGGAGTTCTCGGGCAACTGCACGAAGTGGGAGACCGAGGAGCAGATCCGCACCCAACTCGAGAGGTTCGTGGAGATCGTGCGGGCCGAGGACGGCAGGACCCCGATCCTCTACGTGACCAAGGAGTCGTACAACCGCATCGTCCGCGGCGGTTTCGACGGCGTGCCTATCTGGATGAGGGAGATCGTCTTCCGCCCGTCGGAGTCGGACTACCCCAACCTGCTGTTCTGGCAGTACGCCGGAACCGGGCGCCTGGAGGGCGTCGAGACACTCGTCGACCTGAACGTCTTCGTCGGGTCCCGGGCGTCATTCGAGAAGCAGTTGGACGAAGGTGCTGGTACGGTCGAGAGGTGAGCCAGCTTTCAGATCTGCTGTTGTCGTGCTGGGTGGTGGAAGCGGCACGCTCCGCCGTAATGGCCAGCCGGGGGCAGGACGAGGCCGGGGTCCAGACCGCCGCCCGGGCCCGGATCCTCGCCAAGGCGTGCCACGACGACGGGGTTCGTATCGTCCCCAACTACGCCACCCTCCACTCGGCGTTCCTCGGCCAGGTCGCCGGGACCGACGAGGAGATGGGCGCCCTCGGCATGATCTTCCTGCAGCGCCTGGGCGCCTACATCGACGCCCACACCAAACTCCTGCTCTCCGAGGAGGACCACGCCAGACTGGTCGAGCTCGGCCAGACCGAGCTGGATGAGGTCAACATGGCACTGATGTCGGGCCGGCTCACGGCTCCCCCGCCAGGTGAGTGGCCGAAGGCCGAGGAGCGCAAGGCACCGGGCACCGTTCTCGCCCGCTTCGCAATCCTGGGCGACCCCCACGTCGGCCTGACCGAGACCAACGAGTCCCTGGTCACCGCTCTCCGGCATATGGCGGCCGACGGCGCGGAGTTCGTGGTGGCCAACGGTGACCTGACCCGGAACGGCGACGCCGAGCACTTTCACCTCGCCCGCAAGATTTTCGACGAAGCCGGTCTGGACGTGATGGTCACCCTAGGCAACCACGACCTGTGGGGCGGCGAGGGCGAGCAGTCGCTCGGCATGGAGCGGTTCCAGGCCGCTTTCGACGGAAAGCCCTACGGCGTCAGGACCCAGAACGGGGTCCGGGTGATCGTGATCGACTCGGCCGACCCCCGGCGCTCCCCCTTCCCGCCCTTCGACATGATGATGGGCGAGTTCAAGGACGCCCCTCCGCAGACGGTCCCCGGCGGTACGTTCTCTCCCGAGACCATCGAGTGGATACGAACGCTCGAGCCGGAAGGACCGACCTTCATCGTCCTGCACCACCCGCCCTACCCGTTCCTCGGGGTGCCGCCGCTGGTCTTCGGCCTGGACCAGGCAAGCACCGCGCACCTGGCCGAGCTGGCGGTCCGGGTCGGCGCTAAGGCGATCTTCGCCGGCCACTCCCACCGGTGCCACCTCAACTACTTAGAGGACGTACCGGTCTTCGAGCTTGCTTCGGCAAGCGACTGGCCCTTCGGGTACACCTTCCTCGAGGTCACGGACCAGGGGTGGTCTCTGAACCTTCGGCCCATCGAGTACGACCCCGAGCTCGACCCGATGAGCCACCGGGACTACCTGTTCCGCCGCTACGCCACCGGCCCCGAAGAGGCGCGGTCGTTCGTCGCCCTGAACGAACCCGGCGACTAGACCTGAACCCGCTTGTTCGGGTTCCTCGAACTCCACACTTTGTGCGACACCCGCCGGCGCAGGGGACCCATCAGCAGGGTCAGGTAGTAGCCGACGTTCCACCAGCCTTGCACCCGCACCTCGTTGCTCCCCGACTCGATCCCATGACAGGTTGCCTCCGCAACCCGGGAGGCGTCCATGACCGTCCAACGCAAGAACGGGTCTTTCAGCAGCGCATCCATCGGGAACCCTTCGGTATGCACAAAGCCGGGGCACACCGCCATCACCTGGATGCCTTTGTCGTGCATCTCGCCCCAGAGCGCCTCGCTGAAGCCGACCATGGCGTACTTTGAGGCGGTGTAGGGCGCGGAGCTCGGGATGGGGATCCGGCCGGCCATCGAAGCCATGTTCACAATCACCGGGGTGTGGCCGTCCCGGGGCGCGTGAGCCATCAGCGGGAACAGTGCCTGGATGCACCAGATCGGCGCCAGAAGGTTGACCTTGAAGAACTCCTCGATCTGCTCGAAGCTGCTTTCGGTAATCATGCCCGGCCCCGGGATGCCCGCGTTGTTGAACAGCACGTCTACCTTGGGAGTGCGGGCGGCAAGGGTTTCGGCCATCGCCCGGATCTGTTCGGGCTGCGAGAGGTCGCACACGATGTAGGAGTGCGGTTCGCCGCCCAGCTCGTTAACGAGCTCGTCCAGCTTCTCCTCCCGGCGGGCCACCGCAACGACGGTCGCTCCGCGTTTGGCAAACGCCTGGGCGGTGGCCCTGCCGATGCCGCTGGAGGCGCCGGTGATCACGCAGGTGAGCCCGTCCCAGTCCATGCGATGAGGCTACCTTGCGGGCGGGCGTTATATTGCGATTCCGCCACCACTCTCCGAAAGCCCGGGAACAAGTGACCCAAACACTCATCCATCTGGTTCGTCACGCCGAGGTCGAGAACCCGGACAACATCTGGTACGGCCGACTGGAGGGCTGGGTTCTTTCCGAGCGGGGGCTGCGCCAGATCGCCGCGCTGGGAGAGCACTTCGCCGGCACGCCCCTTGCCGCGGTCTACTCCAGCCCGCTGACCCGGGCGATGCAGACCTCCACCGCCATCGCCGAACGCCACGGGCTCGAGGTTCAGGTCAACGAGGACATCATCGAGTCCGAAGCCCACCTCCAGGGGCTGCCCGGAGACCGCCGGCTGTTCAAGAACCCGGCAAACGTCAGGTACTTCCTGAACCCGATGCGCCCGTCGTGGGGGGAGCCCTACGTCAGCATCCGGGCCCGGATGGCGCAGGCGGTGGCGCAGATGCGAAAGGAGCACCCCGGCGAGCACGTGGTGGCCGTCTCCCACCAGACGCCGGTCCTGGTCGCCCGCCTGATGTTCGAGAAGAACCCCAAACCGCCGTGGCGGGCCAAGGTCCCCTGCCAGAGGGCGTCGGTCACCACCCTGAAGTTCGAGGGCGACGAGTTCGTGGGCACCGATTACCTGCCGGTGGGCTCCTCGATCGCCTAGACCATTTTTGGTCGCGGGTGTAGGTTTCATCGCAACCTAGTGGGAGGGTCGGCGATGAACAAGCTGCCACGCATTTTGATCGTTCTGGCCTTTGCCGCCGCTGCGTGTGCCGGCGGATCCGAGGAGCCGAGCGAGACCACGACGCAGGGAGGGTTCTCCCCGGTCGAAGATGGCGTCCTGACCGTGGCAACCAACCTGCCGGCCCCGGGATTTTGGAACGGCGACGACCCCTCGGCCATCGAAGGCGGGTTTGAGTACGGCATAGCCACCGAGCTGGCCGAACGGCTCGGTCTGGACGGCGTCAAGGTGGTCAACGTATCGTTCGACGCCCTGGTGGCCGGCCAGGCCCGGGACTTCGACATCGCCCTCTCGCAAGTGACCATCACGGACGAGCGGGCCGAGGTGGTCGACTTCACGGTCCCCTACTTCAGCTCGGACCAGGGCGTACTGGTGAGGAAAGGCACCGACGTCTCCGACCTCGCCGCCGCCAAGGCGCTGCAGTGGGGCGTGCAGGCGAGCACCACCGGGCAGAGCTTCGTCGACGAACAGATCCAGCCGGCCGAGGAGACCAGGGTCTACTCGGAGACGACGCAGGCCTTCACCGCGCTGCAGGCCAACCAGGTGGATGCGGTGCTGCTGGACACCGCCATCGTCCTCGGACAGGCGGCCGAGCCCGGATCGCCCTTCGAGGTGGTCGCCCAGTTCAAGTCCGGGGAGGCCTACGGCGGAATCCTCCCGAAAGGTTCGCCCAACCGGGAAGCTATCGACGAGCACCTGCAGGAAATGATCGACGACGGAACCACCGCCGAACTGAGCGACGAGTTCCTCAAGCCCGAGCTGGGCGGGGACCCCACCAAGGTGCCTTACATCGAGATCCCATAGGGGCTCCCCCTGGTCCCCTCGATAGTCCGGCCGCCGAAGCCCGAGGGCCCGGCGCTCGGGGAGCCGCCTCCCGCCCGCCGCGGTCCCCGCAGAGCCCTGTTGCTGGCGCTGACCGCCGGCCTGGTGGTGGTTCTCATCACCTCGGCCGACGGCCTCGTCCGCTTCGGGCACACGTTCTTGGACCGCGAGATTCTCGCCGAGAGCCTGCCGTCCATCCTCACCGGGTTCTGGATGAACGTGAAGCTGTTCATGGTTGCCGAGGCGCTGGTGCTCGTTTGGGGCCTGGTGGTGGCCCTCGCCCGATCGGCGCCGGGCCCGGAGGCGGCCCCGATGCGCTGGCTGGCCATCGGCTACCTCGACTTTTTCCGGGGGCTCCCCGCTCTGGTCACCATCTACCTGGTCGGTTTCGGGCTGCCCCTCACCGGTATCCCGATCTTCGCCAACCTGTCGCTGTTCAGCCTGGGGGTGCTGGCGCTGACCCTCATCTACGGCGCTTACGTCGCCGAGGTCTACCGGTCGGGAATCGACGCGGTCCACTGGAGCCAGAGCGCAGCGGCCCGTTCGCTGGGGCTGTCGAGGCGGCAGACGATGCGGTTCGTGGTCGTCCCCCAGGCGGTGCGCAAGGTGATCCCGCCCCTGCTGAACGACTTCATCTGCCTGCAGAAGGACACGACGCTGGTGTCGTTGATCGGGGTGCTGGAGGGTTTCAACCGGGCCCGGATCTTCTCCGGCAACCGCTTCAACCTCTCCCCGGTGGTGGGCCTCGGACTTTCATTTGTGATCATCACCATCCCGATGGCCCGCCTGACCGACTACCTGGTCGACCGGGACCAGAAGAGGATGAGGGCTGCGGGATGAGCGCCCTCCTTCAGATCGGGGACGTGCACAAAAGTTTCGGGAGCAACCGGGTCCTGGCCGGGGTCGAGCTGGACATGGAGGAGCACTCGGTCGTGTGCCTGATCGGCGCATCGGGCTCGGGCAAGTCGACGCTGCTGCGCTGTATCAACGGCCTGGAGCGGATCGACTCGGGGTCGATAACCGTCGACGGCGTCGAGGTGGTCCAGGAGGAGGAGAGCCTCAACCGCCTGCGGCGCAAGGTGGGGATCGTGTTCCAGAGCTTCAACCTGTTCCCGCACATGACCGTGCAGCAAAATGTCACGCTGGCGCCGAGGCAGGTGCTTAAGCTGCCGGAAGAAGAGGCGAACGAACGGGCAGCCGAGCTTCTCAACCGTATCGGGCTGGCCGACAAGGCCTCCGACTACCCCGACCGCCTCTCCGGCGGCCAGCAGCAGAGGGTCGCCATAGTGCGGGCGCTGGCGATGCAGCCGCGCCTGCTGCTGTTGGACGAAGTGACGAGCGCCCTCGACCCGGCGCTGGTCGGCGAGGTCCTGGACCTGGTGCGGGACCTGGTCAAGGAGGGCATGACGCTGCTGCTCGCCACCCACGAGATGGGTTTCGCCCGCCAGGTCGCCACCCAGGTGGCCTTTCTGGACGGCGGCCGGATAGTGGAGAAGGGCCTGCCGGAGCAGATGTTCACCGACCCGCAACAGGAGCAGACCCGCACGTTCCTGAAACGGATTCTTGCTTCGGGACGGCTCTAGCCGCGTGTAGAAGACGAAATGATGCCGAGGGAAGCGATCGAGGAAGTCATTCAACTGTTGGTTGCGGACTCTTCGAGTACCACAGGCGAATCACATGAACAGCTCATTAGGGGTAGAGCCGAAGAGCAAGCGGAGTATTTCGATGGTACGTAACGCGGGCGCGGCCTATATCCGAGAGACGCTCGGCGTCGAGCTCGAGCCGGGCGGCGAGCACGGGCGGATGGGCACGCACAATCGCCTTCTGAAGCTCGGCGACACGGCCTATCTCGAAGTGCTTGCGGTGAAACCGCTTGCGCCTAAACCCGGCCGCTCTCGCTGGTTCGGGCTCGACGCCCTTGGTTCCGGCGCACCGCCGCGGCTTGCCACGTGGGTAGTACGCGTCGACGACATCAACGCAGCAGCGCGTGCCTGTCCGGGCTGCGGCGTGATCGAGCCGATGACGCGCGGCACACTCGAGTGGCGCATCACGATTCCGGCTGACGGATCGCTGCCCTTCGACGGCGTCATGCCCACACTGATCCAGTGGAAAGAAGGGGCGCATCCGGCAAGCCGCATGACGGATCGCGGCTGCCGCCTCGTGAAAATCGCAGCCGGCCACCCGCAGGCGGAGCGCGTCTGGAATGTCTTGCGCAAGTTGAAGCTCGAGGGCTCCTTCGCGATCGAGAGCGACAACGCGCCGCGATTGACGGCAGTGATCGAAACGCCGCATGGATTGTGCACGCTCTAGAGTTCCCAACGAGGAGAACGAGTGACTCAACTCGAAGATCTGCCAGCTTTACGGATTGACTCAATCTTGGACATAGGGCAGCCGGCGTTAGTGGGCAGGTTCACTCACCTGAAGGGGGTTAGGCTCGGAAGGAGTTGGCTCTTTGCGGGCGTTGACTCGTTGATCGGCGATCTGGTCGATCTGGATAAGGACGGCGGTCGTGCAACGTTCGTAGCGCCATTCTGGACTCCGGCGAGCCCGGTACAGGTTGGGAGTTCACAGCCCTGGCTTGAGGACTATTGGGAACCCCACCACC